>JAYVBB010000047.1:0-4638 GCA_043750715.1 Pseudomonadota bacterium
GTCCTGCAGCTTGACGCGCTGGGCCTGCTCGCCGAGGGCTTGCCTTAGAATTTTCTTTAGTGCTTCCACATGGTTCTTATCGGCCCGCGCCGCGCCGACTGAAGGAGTAGTGGCCATGTCTCGGTATAAAATCCCATCAGATCAGGTGGTTGATCCTAGTGAAGGGGTGGGGTAGAGTGCGGGAATGCGGCTATTAATCATGGTTTGGCTCCTCGCCTCGAGCGCGGCCTGCACGACCGTCACGCAAAGCGACCTGGCGAAGCGCGACGAGTACCTGCTCGCGATGTCGGTTCACGCCGAAGGCGACCCCCAAGGCGCCCGCGACTCGTTACCGAAAAAAGAACGCGGCGGCTTCATCACGTCACTCGAGAAGGGCTGGCTCGGAGTGCTTGCGGGAAGTCCCGACACCGAGCCGCTCCTGCCGATCGGCCGCGACCTCGAGAACCGGAAGACGCTGAGCGTGCACAAGGAAGCCAGCTCGTTCTTCTACAAGGAAACGGAAGACGGCTACTTTCCGGCGGAGCACGAGGCGATCGCCCTCCACCTCGTCACGGGGTTCGCGTTCGCGGAAAAGAAGCAGTGGATGGAGGCGAAGGTCGAGGCGCGAAAAGCCGCGTTCTACCTGCAGAACGACTTCGGCTCCGGCCCGGGCTTCGACGATCCGGCTCTGCGGATGTGGCTGGCGTCGCTCTGGGCGGCAACGGGCGAATGGGATAGTGCGCGCGTCGACTTTCGCGCCCTCGGCAACATGGGCAAGCGCTACGCCTGGGCGAAGAAGCTCGCGGCGCGCTCCCAGCCGCTGGCGAATCTGGCCGTCGTGTTCGTCGGCCCCGGTCCCGACGTCGCCTGGGTTCCGAACGGCGCCACGGATCTCGACCGCATCGCTTTCGTGCCGGGAACCAAGCCGATGAAGATCGAAACCGCCAACCGCAAACCGGTGCGAGCGGCTTCCGCGGCGGTCTGGTACAAACGCCACCAAGAGCGCGACCGCGAAATCCGCCAGGTCGTGCAAAAGTCCCGCTACATGGCGGAGGGGGTTCTGCCCGCGACGGCGGCGGGCGCCACCGCGACCGTGGGCGTGGCCGTAGGCACGACGATTGCCGTCGGCGGCTTGGCGCTCGGTCTCGGCGTGGCCGTCGCCGGCGTGGTGGTCGGGATCAAAATGGGGACCGATCTCGGCGGCTACGTTGCCGGCGCCGGCCTCGTCGGCGGAGCATTCATCGCCAAACGCAGCCTGGGTCTCGGCGTCGACGTCATCGACTCGAGCAACGATGTCGCCGGAGATCTCATCGACCAGGGCTTCAATCCGACCAACGCCTATCGTTACGTCCGCTTTCTTCCCGACTTCGTGATGCTGACGCAGGGCGAAGTCCAAGAGCGCATGCCCTTCGCCACGATGCAGGGTGGCGCGACCACCGTCCGCGCCTACTATGCCGCGGGCAACGGCAGCAGCGTCGTGGCGGCGAGCAACGCCTATGTCGAAGACGGGAGGCGCTGGGTCTTCGTTCCGCGGCGCACGAGCCGGGACGACGCCCTCAAGACCTGCGCGACGTTGCCGCTTCCGGCGCGCGGCGCTCCGTTTCGTCTGCCAACCTGGGTGCAGGTGCTCGACGCCAAGGCCAACGGCCTGTTCGATCCGAACCGCAACTCGTTCGCGCTGAGCCTTGCCGGCGAGGCTTGGTTGAACGAGGAAGGCGGCGGCCGCCCCGGCACCTGCCACTTTCTGGACGGCAAGGATTTGAGCCAGACGCCGACCCAGAACTGCGCCGAGCCGAGGCTTACGCTGTGCCTATCGCCTTCGGCGAAAGGACGTTCACGGACACCATGAAAGTTTCGAAAGAAGGCCGGACGTCGGGTTGGCGGGACGACTGCTAGCAGCGCGTGAAAAAAGGTGGTACCTATGAAGGGTATGGCCAAGAACGACCACGCACGCTACAAGCCCAAGTACTGGGGCCTGAAGGCCCTCTTCGGACTGCTTTTTTTGAGCGTCTGCGCGTACAGCGTCGTCGACTACGTGTCGTTCGAAAGCGTCGCGGTGCACGAGAAAGCGAAGGTCACGAGCGTGCGCCACGAAACGAAGGCGACCGGCCGACGCGGCAACCGCGTTTCGATCGATCATCCGATGGTGAAGTTCACGCTACCGACGACGCACGAAGAAATCACCGCGATGGCCAAAGTGCGCAGCTCGGCGTCGTTCAATACGGGCGACGAGGTCGACGTCGAGTTCGATCCGCGCAATCCCACCGAATCCGTCCGCATCGACTCCGGGCTGTCTCTCCTCGAGATAAGTTTCGGTATCGTCGGCATCGTTCTGATCTACCTCGGCACCAGCGAAAAGCTCCGGTGGACCCGAGCCATCAAGGGAGGTTCCTGATGTTCCGTCCAGGCATGGGCGAGCTGATTCTCGTCTTCTCCGTTCTGGTCCTGATGTTCGGAGCGAAAAAGCTCCCTTCGCTGGGCCAGGCGCTCGGGGAAAGCATCAAGAATTTCAAGAAGGGGATCGACAAACCCGACGACGTCAAACCGCTCGACTCCGCGACGGCGACGCCGGAGCAGATCGCCGCCGAAGGCCGTCCGAGTGTCAAAGATGTTGACAGGCCGTCGTAGATTCGCCGCCGGGGCCTTTCTGTAGGGTGCCCGTAAAGGCTTGAATTAGCTTAAATAAGTGGATCCATAAGCGCAAGCGAAGGCAAGAACGGGTCTTGCACTTCCAGTAGCGGGAAAAACCGTTGCTGGGAGCACGCCGTGCAAGCTCAAGTCGTTGCCTCGAAATCTTGGATGAAAATCATCGTCGCCGTCGCCTGTTTCGGCCTCTTGCCGATCGGAGTGACGAAGCTGACGCAGGAAACGACCGTCGAGCTCAAAGCCCAGGGCCTGGGCCCGGTGCTGCCGCTCGACGCGCAAGGCGGCGACGTGCCGGCGCTGAGCGCCGCGCTGAGAGATCCCGAGGTCGCCAAGCGCGTACTCGAAGACGACACCGACGCCAACCGTCTGGCGAGCGAAATCAAGGAGCTGAGAAGCGACCTGACGCGCGCCACCGGCGACCGCGCGATCGAGCTCAACGAGCAGACGTACCAAGACTACGCGATCCTTTCCTATTACTTCGAAGACCACGGCTCGGCGAACCTCGCTGGCGCCCGCAACCTGCTGATCCAATTCGCCGCCAAGACGGCCAGTCTCAGCAAAGACCCGCGCGTCAACGCCCGCGCCCAATTCCATTTGTATGCCGCCCAGTACCTCTCGGGCCAAAGCCGCGGCAAAGCGATCCAGGGCCTCTCCGGCCTCGCGTCGAGCAAGCTCGATCAGGGTCTGAAACGCCGCGCCGCGATGATCGTCGCGCTCGAAGGCCTCGGCGGCGGCAACAAGGCCAAAGCCCAGCAAACGCTTCGGGGCATCGCCGCTTCGCTTCCCGCCGCGGCGCAAGTCGCCGTCCGCCTCAAGCTCGCGCAGAGCATGAAGGGCAACGCCGGCTACCGGGGCGAACTGAACGCCGCCTCGCTGAAAGTCCCGGGCCTCCCAGCCGCCGAAAAAGAAAAAGTCCTCGGCTACATGGTCAACGTGTGGCGCCAGAACGAAGGCCAAGCGATGCAATGGGGTAAAGTCCCGTTCCGCGTGACCGCGTTCGGCAACTCCCTCAAAGTCAAAGCGATCATCGAGCGCGCCGCGCTGCAAGACTGGGCCGCCGGCAAACAAGGCGACGCCATCCGCAAATACGAAGGCATCGCCAAAGCGCTCGCCGGCCAGCCTTCCCGCGCCCAGATCGACCTGCGCCTCCTCGAAATGAGCCGCATCGACTACGTGAAGACGAAAGACCCGCGCGGCTACGAGCGCGCCCTCGTCCAAGGCTACAAGAACTACCTCGACACCGGCCTCCTCGGCGACAACAATGAAGCCAAGGTCAAAGCCGTCCAAGCCGAAATCGTAGGCCGCCACAAAGCCTTGGTTTACGGCGAAATGTCCCGCGTCGCCACCGCCAGCTCGAGCGTCGCCGAGAAGAAACGCGCCATCGCGATGGCCGGCACGTACATGAAGTCGCTCGACGACGCGAACGAAATCGAAGGCGTCAAAGCGAAAGTCGCCAACCTCTACGTCCTCGGCAACATGCACCGCGAAGCGGTCAATGCGTACAAAGAGCTGGCCGAGACCAGCAAGTCCGACAAGGTCAAAGGTTACTGGGCGGCCGCGATCAACTCGCAGACTGTGCTCGCCGCATGGTCGAAAGAAGCCCCCTGGGGCGGCATGAAAGCCGGCAAAGACCAAGACCGGGAAGAGCTGCTGAACCTCTACAACAAGTACGCCGAAGTGAACGGCGGCGCCGACTGGTTCGTCGCCGCGCAAGCCGGCCTCTTGCAGATCCAGCTCGGCCACCCGGACCAAGCCTTCGCCTCCTGGGGCGAGAAGTTGAAGAAGGACTCCGCGGGCAACCACGCCGCCAACGCCGCGGGCTTCATGATCAGCAGCTACGCGAAAGCCTCCTCCTGGGGTGAGCTCGAAGCGATGTCGCGTCTGTGCGTGGCGCGCAAGGTGCAACCCCTCTACCGCAACCAACCGCTCGCGCTCGACGACATGCTGGCTCTCGCCCTTCTCGAAGGCGGCAAGAAAGCCATGGGCGAAGGCACCGCCACCTCTGATGATCGC
>JAYVBB010000048.1:0-3586 GCA_043750715.1 Pseudomonadota bacterium
GGCTCCTGCTGCCTCCTGGCTACGTCGCGTCGTCGGTGGTCACGACAGCCGCCGAGGCGGCGACCGGATACGCGGAAGGCTACAGCAAATACCAAAAGGGTGACTTCAAGGGCGCCGAAAAAAGCCTGCTCCAGGCGTTGAAGGGCAAGATGACCAAGCCGGAGCAGGCGAAAACGCTGAAGCTCCTCGGCATCTGCCAGTACATGGGCAACAACAAAGACAAGGCCAAGGCGACCTTCCAAAAGGCCCTGGCGCGTGATCCGGCGCTCGTCATCGGCGGCGGCGAAGTGCTCGACGAGAGCGTCATCCCGTTCTTCAACGGTCTAAAAGGCGGCGCGGCACCGAAGACCGCAACGAAGGCTCCCGCAGGCAAGGCAGCGGCCAAGCCCGGGGCGACCCCCCCCGGCAAACCCGTCGCCAAAGGCGGAGCCAAGCCTACCGCCAAACCGACCGGCGGCGACGCTCCCAAGGCTTCCGCGGCCGCGAAAGACGGCAACCAGACCGCGTCGGCGGTGCCGGCAAAGAAGACGTTCCTCAAGGTCCTTTCCAACATAGCGACGGCAAACGTCTCGATCGACGGCATCATCGCCGGTCAGGCCAACTCGCTGATCAATACCGATCCGGGCAAAATCCTGATCGAAGTCTCGTCGCCGGGCTATCCGACGAAGAAGGCGTACGTCAACGTCGTCAAAAACAACGAGAACACGGTCACCGTCAACCTCGAGAAGCCGAAGCCGAAACCCAAGCCGCAGCCGAAACCCAAGCCGCCGAAAGCCATCGTGAAAAAGGGCAAAGGCAAAGGTAACAAGCAGCTGGCGCAGCAGCCGCCCGGCAAGAAGAACAAGAAGAAGAAAAAGAAGAAGGGCCAGCAGGACATGTTCGACGAGGAGTTCGCTCAGGGTGGCGGCGGTCAGGCGCCTCCGGGCCCGGACCTCGCGACGCAATTCGAAATGGACGCCGCCGGCGGCTATCCTCCCCAGCAGCAGCCGCCGCCGGGCTACGGCGCGCCGCCGCCGGGCTATGGTTACGCCGCGCCGCCGCCGGGCTATGGTTATGCCGCGCCGCCGCCGGCCTATGGGTACGGCTACGGCGCGCCGCCGCCGCAGTATTATCAGCCTCCGCCGCCTCCGCCGCCTCCGCCGGATTACGGCGGTCAAGGCTATGCGCAGGATCCGGCCGCCGCGCCGGTCGACCCCGCTGCGCCTCCGGCCGATCCGGCCGCGGCTCCCGAAGGATCCGCCGGGGCCTCCGGCGGAGGCGGAGGCAAAAACACGTTCATCGCTCTGCTGCCTTTTGGAGCGGGCCAGTTCCAGAACGACCGATTCCTGCTCGGCGTCATTTTCCTCGGCGGCGAGATCGGCGCGCTCTACTACTATAAATCCAAGACCGACCTCGCCGACAAGACCGTGAAGGACACCAATGCTTACGCGATCGCGAACTGCGGCGAGGGCATTACAGATGAAGAGAGAGCCCAGTGCGACACCTTCGTCGCGCAGCGTCAGAAGTTCGTGACCGACACGAGGAAGCAGGCGCAGATGGGCATCATCGGCTTCGCCGGCCTTTGGGTCATCGGCGCCGCACAGGCCCTGATGGACGATGGCCCCGCTCCGGCAGCGCCCTCGAAGAAAGCCAAGAAATCGCGCAAATACGGCGGCTTCTCGTTCGACGAGGGCGACCAGCTGCAGGACCTGAAGGACCGCATCGACGCTGAGCGCACCGGAGCCCTGTCCTTCGGCTGGGACCTCGGCCTCGCTCCGCGCTATGATGACGCGACCGACGACGTCGACCCGGCGCTGTCGCTGAAGCTCGACTGGAAGTTCTGATGAGCTCGCCCGCGGAGATTTTGCAGCGTCACGGCATCGCTTTGACCGGAGGCATCGGCACCGGCAAGTCGACGGTCGCGCGCATGATCGCTGCCGAAGGCGTTCCCGTCATCGACGCCGACCGCCTGGCGCGGGACGTCACGTCCCCCGGCAGCCCGGCGCTCGCCGAGATCGCCGTTGCCTTCGGCGACGAAATGCTCACGCCCTCGGACGAACTCGACCGCAAGAAGCTCGGCGAGTTCGTGTTCGCCGATGCCGCGGCGCGCAAACGCCTCGAAGCCATCACGCATCCCCGCATCCGCGAGGCGTTAGCCAAAGAGCTTGCAGCACAGGATCTGCTGGCCCGGCCCCGGCTCTTCGTTTACGAGGCCGCGCTCATTTTCGAAAATCACCTGGAGGCGCAGTTCAAGGCCGTCTGGGTCACCACCTGCCCGGAAGCCGTTCAGATCCGCCGCGTCATGCAGCGCGACGGCATCGCGGAAGAGCGCGTCCGCCTGATCCTCGCGGCGCAGATGCCGATGGCGGAGAAGGTCGCCCGCGCCCACCTGGTAGTCGACACGAACCGGCCGCTGGCGCAGGTGCAGGCCCAACTTGCCGCCGCTTTGAAGAGCGCGGCGCCCTGATCATTCGACGAACGTGACGGTCTGCGCAACCGGCTCGGCGTCGCCGAAGCGCAGGTAGGACGCGCAGGAGAACGAGCCGCCGGAGCCGGCGCCGATCGGGTCGTGCCGCTGCCCTTTCAGATCGATCGTCAAGATGGCGGTCAGAGCCGCGGACGTCAGCGTCACGGCCTGATCGGTCTTGTGATGGAAGTATTCCTCGCCGGTCTTGCCGAACAGGTCGACGCCTTCGACGACTTCCAAAATGCCGCTGACCGTCTGGCTCCCGACCGTGACGACATAGGAAAGAGGGAAGGTGTCGTCGACCTCCGCATCGACGTCGAAGCGGATGAACTGCGCCGAGAGCGGACGCGGGTTGCCTTTGCAGTCGAGGAGCTGCAGCTCGTAGGAGACTTTGTTGCCTGGCGCGCCGTTCTTGATAGTCGGCGTCAGAAGTTTCACCGACGTTTTCAGCGGTGCGTCCTGGCACAGTTTGATGAGGTCGCTGGCCGAGTCGACGTCGCCGGTCTGCGAGCCGTCGTCGTTTTCGCCGGCGTTGCCGTTTTGACCCGGACCGTTGCCACCCGGACCGTCCGGATCGCCCGAAGGAGTTCCGAGTGGCGAGTCTTCGTCGCCTTTGGCTTTGCTCTCGTCGTCTTCCGTCGCGGCTTTTTTCGCGCCGCCCGAAAGGCTGGCGTCGTTGCAGCCGGTGGCGGCGGCGAGCGAAGCGACGAGCAGGCCGATTTTGACGAAAGCCATAAAACCCCTAATTTCCCGTGAAGTCTTATCGGCCAAGCAGGCGAATTCCTTTAGGCACGCTGGCCAAGAGATCGTCAGCCCGAACTCTGAATTTCCCTGTGAAATCAACAATGAAGGCCAGGCATGGTTCATGCTTTACGGATGCCATGGCTTCTTGGGCGAAATCGTTGGGACTGGTGGCTGCGCTCGCGGCCGGCGGATGCTATTCCGAGCCGGAGCCCTATGTCACGCCTGCCCCGTCGCAACCGGCCAAGGAATCCCCCCGGCAGGACCCGCAAGACAAAGGCGACGACGAAGAGATCATTTCAGTCGTCGAGATCCTGCCTCCGGACTCTCCGGCAACGGCAACGGGCAATCTCCCCGCCTGCGGCGACGCCAAGCGCCACTTCTCCGTCACGAAAGGCG
>JAYVBB010000049.1:0-2923 GCA_043750715.1 Pseudomonadota bacterium
CAGGAGCAGGAGCCGGACCCGGCGCCGGAGCAGGAGCCGGACTGCTAGAAGGTTCCGGGCTCGGAGACGGGCCGGGACTAGGCGAAGATCCGTCGGTAAATTCGCTGCGAAGATGGCTTAGGGCGAAAGCGACATCATCGACTTCGCCAGCGGTCACAACAATAGAGGTCATGAAATTGATGGACGCGAGAGCGCTATTGATCGTTGCCGCGCCTTTGTTGCGCTTACTGCTGCCAGCAAGGGATCCATGGCACGTGCTGCACTTGCTGTCGTAAAGGATTTTGCCTCGATCAAACTGAGCCAGACTGCTTTCGTTCGTACTCGGTCCGGGGCTAGGTGCCGGCGCGGGGCCAGGCGCAGGTGCCGGTTCGGGCGTTGGGCCAGGTGCTGGGGCCGGCTCCGGACTAGGCGAGGTCGGAACAGGCAACGCGGGAGATTCGCCGGTAAACTCACTGCGAAAATGACTCAGGGCGAAAGCGACATCGTCGGCTTCACCACCATTTAACATCACGGCGTTCATGTAGCTGACGGACATAATGGCGCCGTCGATGTCTGTAGCACTCTTGTTGCGTTTGCTGGTCCCGATAATGGCGCCGTGACATATGCTGCAGTTGGCGTCGTAAAGATTCTTGCCTCGATCAAACTGAGCCAAGCCGCTTTCGGGCGTACTCGGTACTGGACTCGCGGCCGCGGGGTCTTCCGACGCCGGCGGCGACAGGGGCGGATTCTGAAGAGGAACGTCTCCATGACTCAAGGCAAATGCGACCAGGTCGACATCGGTCGCCGTAAGATTGACGCCTGCCATGGAAGGAACTGACGATAAGGCAGCATTGATCGCGGTTGCGCTGCGGTTGCGCTTGGAACTGTTGGTGAGGGCCCCGTGACAGCTGCTGCAGTTGTTGACGTAAAGTGTGGTGCCCGCCGCCAGGCGATCGACGGCGCCTGTCGTTTCGTCAGCGGACGCCGGCTCGACCTTCAAGGCGAGGATGATGGCCGTTTTTTCTTCCTCGCTCAGAATCAAAGCTTTCATTTCGGTGATGGTTGCCAGGGCAACGCTTAGCCGGTGGTAGTCGATCCCCAGCTTGGTCGATTTCGCCAAATCTCCGTGGCAGCTCTGGCAATATTTGCCGTACGCTTCCTGTCCTTTTTCTTTGAGAGAAGCCACGGGATCGGCGGGTTTGTCAGCCAATGCCCGGACAATGTCGCTCAGCTCGACGTCCGTCACGGAAACTTGGGCCATCGCTGCGACGGTGCTGATCGCCGCTTGGATTTGCTCTGCGGAGCGGTTGCGTTTGGGCGACGTCGCCAGGGCTCCGTGACACCCGGCGCAGTGTTTCGTGTAAGCGATCTCGCCCGGCGAAAGGTCCGTCGTGGTTTCGCCGCTCGCAGTGGTCTGCTCGACCACGCCGGAAGTTCTTTGGTTGTCTTTGGTGGTCTCGACCTGGGGGGTGACTTGGGGGACGCAGGCGCCAGTCAGCGCGGCGACGCTTACCCATAGGGCTCGCAGGGCGGCGGACAGTGAGGCACCCGGTCGCATCTATGCGCTCCTACTCAAAGAAATGAGTTCGGAGCAACTTGGGCCAACCATTAGAGATAATTATTCTTTAAATGATATCAATATGTTGAAGGCAGCCGCAGCGCCGGCCGACGAGACGTTGTCTGGTCTCCGCAAATTTTTGAACGTTTTGCGAAACAGATACACGCCCATGTCCCTGATTTCACTGACTCAGTTTTGTCACCCACCATCAGGTGAGGGGACCCATATATGTTAGTCGTCCTCAGGCTCGTTTTCGTTGTCGATGTCTTCTGTCTTCTCGAGCTTGCCGTCGTGATCCGCGTCTTCACCAACGTCCGCCGAACGCTATTTATGTTGCTTGCGGTGATGTCAGAGAGATCGAAGACGCTCCCAGAAAAGTTGACGCCGCCTTGTTCTCTAGTCTTTTTTGCCGCTTTTCGTCAGCGCGAACAGTTGCGCATTGACCTGAAACACCCGGGTTGGTTCACCCAGAGCCGGAAAGGTCCGCGGTTGCAGACGCGCGCGTGTTTCACTTGTGATTTCCGAAAGCTAAATTGGTAGACAAGGTGGTGTGATGACTTGAGAGGAGAAAGCGAAAAGTAGCCAAAACGTAGCCAGTTTGTAGCCACATCGGGTAACGTCGGGTGACTTCAAGTAACGGCGCTGCCGGATCGAGCTAGCCACGTGCTCGAAACTTCATTCAATATTTTCAGAGCCCTAAACGCCAAAAACCCACTTCGGGGAAGTGGGTCCTGGTTCTTTTGGTGGAGGTTAGCGGGGTCGAACCGCTGACCTTCGCAATGCCATTGCGACGCTCTACCAACTGAGCTAAACCCCCAGACCGCCTACGTTTCGGCAGGCCTTGGTTTATGCCTTCGCGCTGTCGACGTGTCAACGGCCATTGCTTGCGCGCCTAGGTAATGTCGTCTAAGGTACACATTACATTGACTATTACAGGGAGGAAGGCGTGGCGGAGTCGAGCGGCCCTGCAACTGGCGGAAGACGAGTCGGAGCCTGGATCTTTTTGGCTCTCGTCGTCGCGCTCATCGGCGTCGTCGCGTCGATCTACTCCATCAATCACCACATCCAGGTGCACGCCACCGGACAAACCGACGCTGCGTGCAACATCAACGCGACGTTCAGCTGCGACGAAGTCGCGCTGAGCAAGTACAGCGAGGTCGCCGGCGTTCCGCTCGGCGTCTTCGGCCTCGGCCCAGGACTTCGAGCTTCACCCGCCGGTGACCGTCGAGCAGCTCGCGCGCGAGCCGGCAGGTGCGCAGCGCATCTTCGGCGGTGTAGCAGCCGGCCGTGTTCGGCAGGATCGTGTACTTCGAGGGCGGCAGCACCTCGAGCAGGTTCGGCTCGCCGGCGTTCTGGCCCAGGTTGGTGCGGCGAATCGCCACCGTC
>JAYVBB010000050.1:0-5021 GCA_043750715.1 Pseudomonadota bacterium
TCTTCGTCGGCGGCGACGCCGCCGTCGCTTATAAAATTGCGCCCGACGACGCCTTCGCGAGCCTCGACACCAAGCGCAAGACGGTGCTGCCGACGGCGCTCGGCGACACCTCGTGGAAGGACGGCGCCAGCCGCCTGCTCGCGCCCGTGCTCGCGAAGGACGTCCCCGACGCGCCCCTCAAAGCGCTGCAGGGCGGTCTCACCCAGTTCCTCAAATCGCAATGCGAAGCCCTCGTCGGCGACGCCGCATCCAAAGCCGGCAAATCAGCCGACACCTCGGGAGTCTGCGGATGAAAATCGAAAAAGTCCTCTACCGTGCCACTGCCACTTCCTCGGGAGGCCGCGACGGCACCTCGCGCTCGAGCGACGGCATTCTGGATCTGAAGCTCACGACTCCCAAGGAACTCGGAGGCAACGGCGCACCGGGAACCAACCCCGAGCAGCTCTTCGCCGCGGGCTATTCGGCCTGCTTCATCGGCGCCCTGAAATTCGTCGCAGGGAAAGAGAAGGTAACGCTGCCGGCCGATACGAGCATCGTCGCGACGGTCGGCATCGGCCAGATCCCTACGGGTTTCGGCATCGAGGCCGAGCTGAAAGTCTCGGCACCCGGCATCGAACGCTCCGTGTTGCAGGGGCTAGTCGAAAAAGCCCACGTCGTGTGCCCATACTCCAATGCGACGCGCGGCAACATCGAAGTGAAGCTCACAGTCGTATGATCCGCCTCCCCCTCTGGGCTTTTGCAGCCATGGTGCTCCCGTCCTCGCCCGCCTTCGCGGGCAACCCGGATCCCTCGCCGCGTACCTATTTCGCCTCGCTTTGCTCGGGCGAAGGCATGGTCAAGCTCCCAGGCTGGCCGAAACTCTCCGCCACGGAAAAGAAAGGGCTCGCCGCGGCCCGGCAGAAAAAGACCAGCTCGGCGCAGCGGAAAGCCGCGGTCGAGATCTTCGAAAGCGCCGCCAAAGATTGCACTGCTCTGCGCGATCACGTCCGGGACCTGGTTTCCACGACCGACGACGGCGAGAGAAGTGCCAAATTGATGACCGGTCTCTATGCCAGCCCCGCGCTCGAGAAGGAAATTTCCGGGTGCAAGCTCCCCGGAGAACGCAAGGTCGCGCTGTTCCGCGCCGCCGCCTTCGGCACGGACGATGCGGCGCAGGGCGCCAAGCGGGATGACTGCAAGTCCGGCGGCCTGACGCCTCAGGAAATCATGGCCGTGATCCGCGCCAACCTGAACCAGATCCGCAAATGCTACGAAGAGCTCCTGGAACGCCAAGCCAAGGCGCAGGGTAAAGTTCTCGTAAATTTTCAGGTCGGCCTCACAGGCAAAGTCGAGACGGCAGCCGTTACCACCAGCACGATTGCCGACGACAAATTCCAGGGCTGCATCGTCACCCGTCTCCGCGCCTGGAAGTTCCCGAAACCGCGCGGCTCGCAGCCGGTGACGGTCAACTACCCATTCGTGTTCAATCCCCTCTGAGGGTTCGCTCGGTTACGCCCCTCCTTGACGATCTCATGAGTGCGCCGGATAATCTCCGTCCCGAATCTACGGAGCCAAGGAGTCCACCATGAGCCTGACCTTTTATTATGCGCCGATGTCGACCGCGACCCTCACCGACCTCGTCCTCGAAGAGCTCGGCGTCCCGGTGAAACGCGTCAAGCTGGACATTTCCAAAGGCGAAACCAAGACGCCCGAATACAAGAAACTCAATCCCAACGGGAAAGTGCCGCTGATCGTTCACGACGACATCCCGATCTTCGAATCGGCGGCGATCACCATGTACCTCGGCGAGCAGTTCGGCGTGGCGAAGAAGCTCTATCCCGCCCCGGGCCCGAAGCGCGGCGAAGCGATGAAATGGATCACCTGGACGAACGTGACGCTCGGCGACACGATTTACAACTGGGCGCGCAACACGCAGGAATGGCTGCCAGCCGACCACCGCAACGCCAAAGCCGGCGAAGCGGCGAAAAAAGACATGCACGAGAACCTGGCAATTCTCGACCAAGCGCTCGCAGGCAAGCAGTTCCTGGTCGGCGACTACTCGCTGGCCGACACCCACGTCAACTCGCTGATCGACTGGGTGCGCCACATGAAAGTCGATTTCGCCGCTTACAAAGATCTCAACGCATGGTCCGAGCGCTGCAACAAACGCCCGGCCTACGCGAAAGTCATGGCGGGAGAGAAGTAACATGAAACTCAACGAGTACTTCACCGGCAGCCACGGGACGATCTACTACGTCCGGAACATGAAAGAGAGCGTCGCGTTCTACACGAAGCAGCTCGGCAAGGAGCCGGAGCAGGAAAGCGACTTCTGGACGGAGTTCGACTGCAAGGGCCACAAGCTCTGCCTGCACGTCGCGGACAAGGCCATGAAAACGCTGCCGGGCGGCGTCATGATCCTGAACGTCGTCAAAATGAAGGAGCTAGTCCCGCTCCTGAAAAAAGAGGGCGCCCGCTTCAACGGCGAACCGCATTCCGTCCACGCCGACGACTACACCGTCGACTACACGGATCCGGACGGCAACATCGTGAGCCTTTACGGCACGCTCTGAGAATCACCTCAAGGAGTTTCCTTCATGCTTCGCCCGCTACTGATCACGACCCTGCTGCTAACCCCGGGCTTGGCCTTCGGCTTTTCCAAGACCGTCGAGAACGCATTCAAAGGCCAGATACTGTTCTCGATGGCTCCTTTACAGGCCAAGGCGACGGACAAGGAAACGATCGCCTGGTTCAAAACGGCGAAGCTGACCAAGATTCCTTGCGGCAAGGACACCGCGGGCGCGAACATGACGACGTTTCACGTCACGGCGTTTCCGCCGAGCCCCGTCACCGGCATGCTCACGCTGAAGCTGAACACCGCCACCCGCCAGGTCTCCGCCGACGGCAAAGGCGCCGTCGACACGGGCGTCCAGATCACGGCGGACGACGCCGTCGGGCCGACGCTCGCGGTCACTCTGCTGCAAGGGACGACGTCGCTGGCCGCCGGCACGGTCGACGCCACCTGCCTGGTCAAATCCAAAGCTACCGCGTTGCCGCCGAAGAAAAAGTAGCGAGCGTTATCAGACGCTCTTTCGCGAGCGCCTGCTGCAGGTAGAGATCTCCCGTGACGACGCCGCCCGCCAGCACCATGTGGTCGCGCGGGTCGGCCGAATCCGGGTTGACGATGAAGTTCACGACGACCTGCTTGTCGTCCTTGGGCAGCTGCTCGAGGTGCGTGATAGCGTGGGTTTTGCCGTCTTCGCCGAGAATCCGGTCGCCGGGCACAAGCTCCTTGGCCGTCTTCAAGCCGGCGGAGGTCGGAAACGGGTGCGTGCTGGTCACGGTCACCGCCCAGAGACCGAAACCGACGACGAACATGCCGACGTCTTTTTCCGGGCCGATGACGACGCGCGCGACTTTGGCGGAGCGTTTGGTCAGGGGGTTGTAAAGCTCCATGCCTTCGACGACGAGCGAGGCGACGCGGTCTTGACCGTAGGCCAGACGCAGCTTCGTGCCCAGGGCGAAGCAACCGCTGTACTCGTCGCCGTCTTCGCGCACCCAGAACGCGGCTTCGGTTTCCTGCGCCTGGAGGACGCAACCGGCTGACTTGGCATTGAGCACGATGCCCCGGTAAAGGTGCTTCACGGCATAAGGCTTGGGCTGCGCCAGGCTCCACTGGTTGGAGGTGCCGCACTGGCCCGCGTACCCGACGGCCGAGGCGTCGCCGATGGCGGAGCCCGTCTGGTTGCCGAAGATCGCGCCGGTGATCTGCGAAACATAGGTCGAAAGGGTGTGCGGGGTGGCGTCGCCGCGGTTGTTTTTCGCTTCGGCGCCGTAGCAGCCCTGGTAGGCCGCGAGCGCGAAGTGGTAGTCGTTGCCTTCGACCGTGCCGGCGAGGCTGGCGGGCTTGATCGGCGTCTGCGGTCCGTTCGGGACGGCTTCGGCTGCCTGGGTCTTGCCGAAGAACCGGCACGAGCTGTCGGGAAGCGGACCAGCCACCTGCGAACCACTGTCGGTAGGCTCGTCGGCTTGGTTGCCGAGCTGGTCGTCGCCGGAATCCTTTTTGCCGGAAGCGCTGTCGTCGCCGGCGTCGGCAGCGTCGCGCTCGCCCGCGGCGCGCTGGTCTTCGCTGTTGTCGTTCTTCTTGCTGCCAGCGGACGCGTACTGCGCGTCGCCGCTCGACCCGCCGAAGTTCGCACCCTGGCAGGCGCCGAGCACGCCCAGAGTGAAGCCTAAGCCGACGTGGCGCCAAGCATGCAAAAGAGCCATGGGTTCGTCCGTCCGTCTCGCGAATGCGGGAGATCCATTGTCCTTTTCGGTTTTCCCTAACTTTTTCTTTAGTTCAGCCCAAAGCCTCCGAAAAGCCCTCGTCAGATCAGGCCATTCCAAGGAGGGAGGCGGCTGTGTTGAGAGCTTTGGCAATTTGCGGGACGCTCGCATTCGCATCGGATCCGGCGCTCGCGGAGACCTGCCGGGGTCCCGCCGACGACGGCTCGACCGTCTACTCGGTGTCGGTGGTCAAAGGTTCGGACGGCAAGCCCGACCGGGTGGAGGTCGCCGACGAGGCCGCGGAAGCCTGGGTTTCGTTCGACTCGTACGAAGACCGCACGCCGAAAGCGCCGACCGACGAGCGCTTCCGTTTCGTCTTTCACGACGGCACGCCGGCGGCCGGCGAGGTCGCCGTTCTGCTACTCGAAGGCGGCTTCACGCAAAAGCTGTCGGCGCAGATCTGGGTGCTGGCGAATGACGGCGAGGAACCGCTCGCGCTCGCAAGCCTGATCTGCAACTAGGCGTCCGACTGGACGCGCGCGGCGGTTGGCGGTAGGGTGCGCTGGTCCTTCCCGGAGGAATCATGCTCTCGCCCGTCCCCGTCGCCCTCGAGATCGTCACCGCCCAGTCCCAGCTCGTAGCAATCAAGGACTTCTACGAAGTCTGCGGCTATACCGGACCCACCGAGCCGGACGACGACGTCGTCCTGGCGAAGGAAAACGGCGAAATCGTCGGCGTCGTGCGTCTGGTCGTCGAGCAAGGGGCGCATCTCCTCC
>JAYVBB010000051.1:0-2164 GCA_043750715.1 Pseudomonadota bacterium
ACCCACGACGTCGGTCTCGTAGCTGGCATCGACGCGGTCGTAGGAGCTCGTGTAGTCGATCCCGAGCTGGTACTGCTTGAGATAGCCCCAGACCTCGGAAAAAAAGCCGAACGCCGGCGTCGCCGCCAGTAGCGGCGCCAGGCATATCAGCAAAGCTCCCAGGGGGCGGCGCATCGGACTCTCTTCAGTGGGCGAACGCTTTGGATGGGAACTTGACCTGGCCCATCATCTTCACCGGACGCGGGCACACCGACGTGAAGTCCTCCTCTTTGCCGACGCGGATCCACTGGTCGATCTTGTACTGGCCCTTGTGAAGACCGCTGTTGTTGAAGAAGATCGCCACCCGGTCCTTGCCTTCGGTGGGTTCGTCGTCCCACCCCATGTCCTTTTTGAACTGGGCGACGTCGTTCACGAACACGGGAAAAAATCCCATCGCGACGACGTTTTTCGGCACGTTGATGTCTAGGCCGAACTGTTCGGTCGCGACCTTGCCACGGAGGCGGTAGACGCACATCTCGCCCTTGCAGTATTGCAAGCCCGTCTTGGCGACGGTCGTGTTGCCCGCGAGCAGCTCTTTGGGGTTGGCGTTCGGTAGCGTCTTCGCGGGACTCGACTGGTCGATCGTCGACGCCTTGCGCGTCCACGAGTAGAGGAGTCCCGAGCCCGGGTTCAGGCGTTTCGCCGCTTCCACCGGCACGTCGATCAGCGACGGGATGTGGCCCGAGTCGGAGAAGAACGACGCCGTCGTTGCCATCTTGAGGTTGATCTTGAAGAAGAGCAGGCTCAGGAAGAAGTCGATGCTGGATGCCGCGCCGACTTTGCCCACGCTGGTCGAGTTGACGTAGGACTCCACGTCCTTGTTCGTGAAGTCCATGGTGAAGAAGCTCTTCACGTCGAGGTGCAGATTCAGGTCGGCGTCGGCCGCGGCCAGCACCGGTGCGCCCCACGGTCCCTTCGCGATCAGGCTTTTGTACATGAGCTGGTTGTTCGGTTGGTAGTCGTACTCGAAGCGCGAGGCGTTGATCTTCTGGATCGACTGGTTCACGGAGACGGGGTTTTCCTCCCGCGCGAGAGTCTTGCCGCCGTCGTTCGGGCAGACGGTCAGGTAACCGTAGCGGTCGAGCGCGTCCGGGCTTCCGAGCTCGAACACCTGCGTCGCGCCCTGGCAGGGGAGGGGATCGCTCGCGGTCGCGCGCGGGCCGAAGCCTTCGCGACGCAGATCGATGCGGTCGAGCGTCGCCAGAGGTTGCTGTCCGAGCGGCAGGCCGTCCTCGGCCGGCGCGAGCAGCACGCCTTTTTCGTCGAGGGGATCGACCTGCAGCGGAATGCTGTGCCATTTTCGAACGCCGCCGGATTCGTCGAGCGCAAACGCGCGCACGTCTTGACGCGCGCCTTTGAGAGCGAACGGCAGATCCTTTGCGGAAACGAAAGCCGGGCAAGCCGTCGCCTCACCCGCGTTCAACCACGCCAACAAAAGGACATTCGTGAGTTTTTTCATTTCCTAGGCTTCGGCACGAGCCGGCCCCAGACTTAGGCGTTTTGTTATAACATATTGTTTTATAAAATATTTATAGGCCAACGCAGATGATCTCGAAGCCCTTGTCGACCTGCACGTTGCCGCCGTACTCGGTCGATACAGAAACGGCAGTCGTGGTCGACGCGGCCGTGAATCCGCAGATGCTGTTGTAAGTAGACGTCTCGGAGTTGACTGCGGGAGCATCAATTTGTGCTGCGATGAATGCAACTCGTCCCCAAGATGCGCCGTCATGGCCCGCGAACTCGTAGGTTCCTAAGTAGTCATTTAAGGTGACGCCGGTCGGATACGCACTCGTCCCTTTTGACTTTTTGAGGATCATCTGTGCGGCATTTGAATCCCCGCTTGCTCTCTGCAAGATGCTTTCGGCGCCTGTATCGGAAGCAATATGGAATTTGCCAGCAGGGTTCGTCGTCCCAATCCCGACGTTGCCGCCTAATCGGACGATAGACTTAAAGTTTCTATCGGACCATCGGGGCCCGGGTTTAAGGGAGCTGACTTCCCGTCCCTTTGACTCAAAAAACCTAAAACAAAAACGAATGGTTGTAGCGCGCGGTTTGGCCCGCGCCCGAACTAAAATTTACCTCCCCGGGGAAAGGCGGGGAGGTACCGCTATCTGCCGATCGACTG
>JAYVBB010000052.1:0-10637 GCA_043750715.1 Pseudomonadota bacterium
TACATGAACGGGGACGCCCTCGACGAGCCGGTGGAATCGTGGTTTCCGCGCGGGACACCGGGCACTACGATCGCGCCAGACCACGTTCAGACGTTGTCGTCGGAGCCCCGACCTCCCGTCAATCGGGATCAGCACCGAGAAACCGGGCTAGAAACCTGAGAGACTCCGCTAGCGCCGGATCGTCGGCGCACGCGTCGATCGGACATGCTCCGGTGAGATCCAAGGCAGCTTCGCTCGCGCCGGCGGCGCCCAGCACCAGATCTGACGTCAACAACCGCTCGGCGGGCCTTTCGCGGAATGCTTCCGCGAACGCTGCCCTGAAAATGGCATCCAGGCGGGAGAAAGGCTTAAGGCCGAGTCGACCAAGGAGTTTCTCGTGCTGCGCCGAGGTCGGTGCGTTGAACCCGAACGCCGCATGCATATGGGCTAGAATCAGATAGGTACCACGCGTTTCGGCGTCGGTTTCCTCGCGCAGGCTGGCCCAGTCCACCAGTGCCGACGTAACGCCGGAGGAGGCCGTATTGAGGCGCCAAGCCGCCGACCACAACGGGTCCGCCGCGACTTCCCCCGCGACTTTGGCTTCCAGGGCCGCGCCAAAGGCATCAGCAAGCTGATGGCGCAGCAGACGAAGGCATGGCGACGGCAATGCGCCGCCGAGGCAGCGGTCGACGACGCTGAAAGCGAAGATTCGCGCGCTGAGGCGCGCGACTTCGTTTCGGCGCGGCGAAAGCGCGTCCAAATGCGAGCAATCAAAGAAGCCGGGTCGCAGAGACTCCAGATGCTCCAGAACCCAAAGGTTGGGGACGACAGGCACGAAGTCGCCCGGCAAGGCCCGTTCGAGCACGCGACCTCCGGCTAGCGTCCTGAATTGGTCGTCGCCCCCAAAACGGACCGAGGCCGCCACGGAGACCCGGCGCATGGCGCGAAACGTCGGACTGACCCGCAGCAACAAGGCGTCGCCTGCGACTCCGGCAAGGGCACCTTGGCCAGGGCCGGCTCCGTCACCCGCCCCAAGCAGGCTAGAGAGCTTCACGATCGGTGTTTCTGCGAGCATTTCGCGACGATACCCGTGGCGCCGCGGCGGCGTCAACGTCAAGGCTCGCAATGCTCGATACGGCCGGATATCATAACGAAAACCGCAGCCGAGACCCTCATGCATCCGTCGCCCCAAAACTTCGACTTCGTCTCCTCGAGCTACGCCCTGCAGGCAAGGGCCGCCAAGACCCACGAGCAGGACTTTCTGACGTCTTGTGACGATCCGGACGGCCTGCTCGGTCTACTCTATCCGACGGTCCGACACCTGACATGCCTCGACGTCTTTCGGGTCCGCATCCTGCTCGACGCTTTCAGAAAATCTCTGCATCTGCCGGGCGACCTGATCGAGTGCGGAGTCTTTCGCGGAGGAACCGGCCTCCTTCTGGGCCTTGCATTGAAAAAGCTCGGCAGCCCGAAGCGGGTATTGCTTTGCGACACGTTCCAGGGTCTTCCTCGTCCCGATCCCCGGTTCGACCGAATCTATCAGGAAGGCTGGTTCGCGACGGAAGAGTCCGCCCTCCGTTCCCGGATTAAGTCGTTCGAGTTGTCCGACACTTTGCAAGTCGAGGTGGGGCTATTCGAGGACACGCTGCCGCGGCTTCCCAAGGAAACCCGCCTGTCATTTGCGCACATCGATGCCGACTTGTACCACTCGACGACCTGCGCTTTGGCCGAAATCTACCCGCGCCTCGCCGACGGGGCTCCCATCGTCTTCGACGACTTTCATGACGAGTCCGGCGGCGTCCGAAAAGCCGTCGAGGCGCACGTCGACTCCACGGGAGAGACATTGCAACTGGGCGCCGTCGGCCAAGTGGTCCTTTTCAAGGGCGTGAAGCAGCCAGGACCTCGCTTTGGAACTTCCCTGATCGCCGGACTGCCGGCTTACTCCAAGTTCTTGAGCGAGCTGCACGCCGATGGCGCGAGGCGCCTCGGCGACCTTGCGGCGCTCCGGCAGCTGTGCCGACCCGACTAGGCCCGTTGCGCCCAGGTTTCGAGCCACTCGAAGAAAGTCGTCTGCGCCGCGTCGAACGCCGTTTCGTCGGTGACGCGCGAGCGGAGACCCGCCAGTTCCACGGCGTAGGCTCTCGCTTCGGACGCAATGGAAGACCGGACCGCGGCGGTCGTCTCGCTTTGCCGATGCGTCCGGTAAAGATAGAGCGACTGATCGACCGTTCGGACGAACTTGCCCGTCAAGGCGACGCGAAACCATGCGTGATGATCGGCGCACCAGGGGCCATTGAAGCCGACTTCGCGAAAGCCGCCCACCTCGCGCAAAGACTCGGTCGCACAGAGAACGCCGTCCAGGCCGAGCGCACGCTTTAGGCCGAGGACGTGCGAGACGAAATCCTCCGCACGCAAAATCGGGTAGAACCTGCCGATCGGAGTCAATTCCTGATCGAGAAGGCGCAATTCGGCATCGGTGTAGAACCAGGGCGCCGTCACCAGGGCACAATCCGCATCGTCAAGAAGCGAAGGCAGCATGACTTCGAGGAAGTGAGGCAGTAAAACGTTGTCGTCGCAAAGAAACGTGACGAACTGCCCTCGCGCATGGCGCAACGCGTTGTTCCAATTCTCCGTTCCCGACACGGCGTCGTCCAGCCTTACGATGCGCAACCGGGGATCCGAGATGCCTCCCAGCGCCGTTTCCGCGGACACGGCCGAGGCGTTGTCCGAGACGACTACTTCGAGATCGGTCATCGTCTGCGCCAAACAGGATCTCACCGCATCGACCAGCATCGCGGGTCGGTCGTGAGTCGGTACGGCGATCGTAACCAGGGGCTTCGGCGTACGCATGTTCATCCGAGGAAAGGGAGGACTTCTAGCGATATTAGGCGAGCGGCCACGGCTAGTCGAGTCCGTACCGCATTCCTTGACGAGGCTCGGGCATCGCAGCTATGGTCGATAATCACAGGCATCTTTGACGAAAACGACCACGGGTGAGCGCGATGTCGGACCTGGTCATAGCAATCGCCGCCGACGGCTTCCTTCCGACTCTGCGGAACCTCTTGCAGACGCTCGCCTGGCAGACGGATCCGGCGTTTCGTGTCGTCATCCTATCTCACTCGCTGGCCGCCGGAGACCTCCTCGAGGCTTCCGGCGCCCTGAACTTGCGAGTCGTCGATCCGGGTCACGCCTTTCACCGCAGCCGAACGCGCAATGCCGTATTGAGTCTGAAGGATCTGGTGAACGACGACGTGGTGATGTTCACCGACGCCGACGCCCTGCTTGCCCCAGACTTCGTAGCCGAGGTCAAAAGAGCCCACGCTTCCTTTCCTCGACTGGTGACATATGGAGTCCGGAAAGAACTGACGCAGCAGGAGACGGCGACGATTCCCGCCCCCGTCAGCAAAGAATGGTTCGCTGGCCACGTCCGGTCGCCTTCTGGCTACAGCGGTTGGACGATTCGCGCGATGTTTCAGGCATGCCGGGCGCGTTGGTTGCGCGAAGTAGACGGCTACCCCGAGTACATGGACGGCTGGGGAGCCGAGGATCTGGGACTCCACTTGCAGCTGGTCGAGCGCGCGGCTTGCGAGGAGCTGGTGCTCCCCCGTTGCGTCGCGCTTCATCAGTGGCACCCTCCGCAAACCGACTTCGGCCAGGACGGGCGAAACTACAGGCTCTTCCTTGCTCATCGCGAACGAAAGCTGGAAGTAGGAACCTGGTTCTTGACGAACGAGCGTCAAGGCTGGCTGATTTGCGACGGCGATTGGCTCATCGAGAACTCGACTTTGGGCGGTAGTGTTCCGCGCCAAGTCCTGGCGATGCACGTCGAAAGCGGCGTGCGGGCCGTCCTGTCGTCTCTCGACGGCACTTGGGAGCGGGCGGGCGACGGTCCAAGCCTCGTCCGGACGGTCGATCCCGCCGGAGGTTCGGTGACGTTCGCTTCGGAAGCTCCCCGGCTAGGCGGGGCCCCGGGTCTGCCGGTCCTTTTGGCGAAAGGCGTCAACCAATACTGGCTGCGTCCCGGCAAAGCCGATCTGGCAACGCCCTGACGTCCGCCTCCAGAATCCGCGCCATCCTGCCAATGACTTCACGTAGTCCCGTGTCTTCGGCAATCGCGTCCAAAGGATCAAAATCCGTCAGCTCGCGGAAGCTTCCGGCAAATCCTTCGCTGTTCAGATAGACCTCGTTGGTCCGGGTAGTGAACTGCTTGTTCAGAAGCATGGCGATCTGAAACAGCGGCATGTAGAGGTCGCTTTGGGTGACAGAGACACCGCTCAGCACCAGGATTTTCTCCAAGTGCCGCCGGGTTGCCGCATGAAACCCGAAATTGGCGACGAGGTAGCAGAGAGTCATGAAGCGATTCAGGGTCTCGGTGCCGGCCGTTCGCCGGATCTCGAACGCGCTGGCCGAAGCTTCGCCAGCGGTGTCGTCGGCAAAGTACGAGTTGTGCCGAAGGAAGGACCGGCCGAAGGGGTCCGCTGACGCTTCAAGAGACAAGATGAAATCGGAGGTATTGGCGAACGCCTCAGCCAGAAGCAGGCGGAGCAACCGCAGGCGATGCGATGCCGCCAGTTCGCCCGAACGGAAGACGCCCGAGTAGATTCCGTCGGCGATCGCGTGGGCCGCTTCATGAGTTAGAAAGTTCCCCGTCAGGCCGACCTCGAGCAAATCCTGCGAACGATAGTGATTCGGCCGGGAGGCTTCCAGTCGCTCCACCGCCCAAAGATTGTCGACGGCGTAGAGGTTGTGGTTCCTCAACATTTCGCCGAGAACAAGGAGGCCGCAAGACTGCAGACGTCCCTGATCTTTGGAGATCCCGAACCCGGACCGTCGCAGCTCGTCGCGCAGCCGGCGGAACGCGCCGAAATGGGCATAGAGATACGAGTCGCCGAAGGCGTAAGGCACCGTGGCGGTTTGATGGCAGGCTCGGTCCGCAGCCAACAAGTCGGCAATGAGCACGTTCGGATTCATGCGTTCAGCCTGCCGGAACAAATCGAGGGTGTCCACAGGCTTGCAATGCATGATAAATTTCCGCAATGCGGGAAACGAGCAAACTGACGGCGATCCGGCGAAAACTGGGCTACGGCGAGCACTTTTTCGTCGGCGACGGGATCGACATCGGCTGTGGGGACGACCCGCTCGACCCCAAGGCATTTGCCCGGATTCGCAGTGTTTTTCCCTTCGACAAAGACGATGGCGACGCCTCGACCTGCAGCGGGCTCTCCGACGGGCGTTTCGACTTCGTCTATAGTTCCCACTGCTTGGAACACCTGGAACATCCGGCCATGGCACTCGCCCACTGGCTGAGAATCTGCAAGCCCGGCGGCCACCTGATCGTCGCGGTACCGCATGAGATATATTACGAAAAAGGCCTGTGGCCCAGCCGCTTCAACCCGGATCACAAGCACTCGTTCCGCTTGGAGCCCGCCACCGTCTTGCCGCGTTCGATTCATGTGCCCGGAATGCTTGTCGCGGTTGCCGACCGCGCAGAGGTGCTCCGCTGCGAGTTGGTGCTGGAGCAGTTCGACTTCGCGGCGTTTTACCGCGACCAAACCAAAGACGACGCCATTTGCCAGATCGAGTTCGTGCTGAGGAAGAATCCGTGCTGACGATTTTCCGCGGCTCCGACACGCCGGCTCTCGGCGACTGCCTCATCGGTTCTTTGGTGACGCACATCCTCCTCGATCACGGCGTGGATGCCCGCTTCTGGTGCCCCTCCCCGGAGATTCTCGCCCTCCTCGACTGCCCCAAAGCCGAGCGCCTCGAACCGCCTTTCCTGGCGTTCGACTACGCACCCGAAGGGGCCTGGGACGGGCGCTCGATACTGCGCAAAGCCCTCGACCGCTGCCAGCAAGGCCTGTCGCGGCCGGAGCCATTCGAAATCACGCGCACCAGAATTCCCGTTCACTACCGGGACCTCGCCCACGTTCCTCGCGTCGACGTCGCTTTGGGCACGCGCTGCGGGTCCTGGAGCCCCCTGAGAGGCTGGCCTTACTTCGCGGAGCTGCAACGTGAGCTAACCGCTGCGGGCCTCACCTGGGAGACGCTCGACGACAAGCGTGGGCTCGAATGCCTGAATTGGGCGGCGAAGGCCCGGCTCTACGTAGGCCTGGAAACCGGAACCAGCCACTACGTTTCCCAGGTCGCTCGCCGCGCCCTCATACTTCAGAGCGGCTACAGCAACATCGACTATTGGAATTGGTATGGTTACCAGCATCTAGCGGTCGAGGTACCTTGCGGAAACTGCTTTCGGCGAGGCGATTGCCCAAACGATCATGCCTGCATGCGCGACCTCTCCGTCACGACGGTGATGACCCGGATCGAAAGCCTTCTTGCCGATTCCTAGCGACGCATGAGACTTTGGCCGTACGATGTTTTCCGGACTGCCATTCGCAACCAGAATGTTGATCTCTTCGCTGGCCGGTCGGGCGGTGGTCGATGCGTTCGTTTTCAGCGAAGAGCGCCGCGCGAGGCTTTCGCCCTCCCAGGAGCGCCGGACGCTCGACGTGTATTTGCGCAGTGCGGAGGCCCTAGAGCTGCTCCGAACGGCGAGAGATCCGCTTTGGGACAGCCCCTTCGACCTAAAGCAGCTCGCGCAGCTGCCCGACGGCTCCTTGGGACGAGCATACGCCGACCTCATGGCGAAGACCGGCCACAATCCTTACGCGTTGCCCGTCCCTCGCCTGAATGCTCCCCAAGGGGTGGAGGCCGACGCCCTGCTTTTTTTCATTTCGCGCATCCGCAAGACGCACGACGTCTGGCACGTCGTGACGGGTTTCGCCACCGATCTTCGGGGAGAGCTTGGTCTCCAGGGATTTTACTGGGGTCAGGGACTGGCTCCCACCTGGTCGGTTGCCCGCGGCCTGCTGCCGCCCTTGTTTCGGCGCGATTTTTCGCTCACCCGCGAATTCCTTGCCGCCATGAAAGCCGGATATGACTCCGGACGTTCGGCCGATCCTTTGTTAGGCGTCGCATGGGAGACGCACTGGTCGGACGACCTCGGCGCACTGCGTCGACGGCTGCGAATCAAGCCCGTCGCGCGGACTTAGGCTTGGCCGGCCGCCTGCAGATTGGCGATCAGGGTCCGCACGCCGCCTTCCGTTTGCAACCAGGGCCAGGTCCTTTCGAACCGCTCTCGGTCACCGCCGAAAGCGGCATCGCCGTTTACCCACTCGGCCCGGCTGTTCGTCACCTGAAACTGGGGAAGCGGCAGAACGCGCTTTCCCGACACCACCAGACGGATCGACAAATCGTCGTCCGCGTACCAAAAACGGTAACCCTCATCGAGACCTCCGACCTGCTCGAACGTCTTCCGCTTGATCAGACCGAAGTGCACGGAGAAGCCGAAGGCTCGCACCGGGACGTGGAAGCAAGGGTTGCCGGGATCCAGTTTGGCGAACGCGGCCGCACCGAACTCGCGGTCGTCGAGGCGGGTCGTTGCGAATTCGAAAGCATCGACTCGGTCGATCACCACGTCGTCGCTCCAGTAAGTCAGATACGGCGAGGACCCGCGAGCCAGGAGGTAGTTGTAAATCATCGGCCACGTGCGCACCGGTCCCGGCAGGGCCTCGGCGTCGCGAAACGTTTCGATACGCGCGAACGGCCACGCCCGCGCCTTCAGCACCTCACCTACGCGATCGTCTGCGTTCCCGTCCATAATGAACAAACTGAATTGTCCGGCGATCGTTTGGCTAGCCAGGTTCTCCAGCGTAGTCAGGAGGGTCGTACGATTCTTCGTGCCCAGTGCCACGTCTACCAAAGTCATGAGAAGATCCTATAAGACTCGGTAAGAGTCAGATCGAGACGGCCAAAGGCCACGATGTGTCGCAAAGCCCGCTCGTACTCGGCGCTGAAATCGATCGCCGTCGCACCCTGGCGCATCAATGCGACGCGGGCAGCCATCCGGGCGGCCACGGAGTCGTCCCATTTGTAGTGATCCACCGCGAGAACTTCGTCTCCCGAAACGTGGTTGCCCATGACGCCGTGGTGCCCCGGCAGGATCCCGACGCGACTCTTGGCGGCGACGACCTTCCGGTCGGGCGCTTTGAGGACGTCTCGCGTGAAATGGCAACCGAGCGGAAACTGCCTCGCCAGGGGCGCCGCCTCGATGGTCTTGAGCCGTCCCTGCTCGGCGACGCGATCGACGAAAGCGCCAGGGATCCAGTCGACGCCCCGAGCCTCAGCCTGCGCGAGGTATGCGGCGACCGGCGCGGGAAACCGGACGAACTCGTCGACGTCCACGTCCACGATCCAATCGCCGCCGCTCTGGCACTGCCGATCCACCAATTCCTGCCGGCGCACCAAAGCCTCGACCTCGCAGTAGATTCCAGGCCAAGGCATCGCGAGCAGGCCGACCGAGGCCAGAACGTCGCGAATGGCCGAAGCATGATGCTCGTCCGGAACTTCGAAGTTCAGGAAAATCCACCAGGATCGAATGCCGAGATTCCGGTAATGGGCGACAAACTGCCGGACGAGCTCCGGACTCGTCCGGGCTCCAATGCAGCAGTAGAGGTGCACCGTCGGTTCGGTCATCTCTATGTCCCGATGGTTGAGGTTTTCCCAAGAAAATAGTGGACGAAACGCTCTAAGTCAATGCCTTTACGGTCTCCCGGCGGTATGCGAAGCTTTTCCAAGCCAATAGCGGTCGAGCGTTTCGGGAGACGTGCGGATGATCGGTATCTGCGTCATGTGTAGCGAGGAGTACGCGGACCTCGGGGATCTGACCATTCCCGCGATCAAGCAGTATGCCGCCCGAATCGGCGCCGACTTTTTCGTGCATCCTCTCGCTCCCGCCTGTCCCTACCCCTCCATGCACTACCAAAAGATCGACATGCTCAACTCGGCCTTGGCCAGACGCTGGGACCGCATCCTGTCGATGGACATCGACATTCTCGTCAATCCGCACGCCGCCGACATTTTCGCCAGCCACCCCGAAGGAAACTGGCTGTTCAATGAATATAACGCCGACTTTCCGATCATGGACGTCTCAATCGCATGGTCTCAAGAGCAGTTCGGGAAAGTCTCGTGGCCGCCGCAGACTTACTACAACTCCGGCGTCATGCTTTTCGAGCGGCGCGACTTGGAGCGCTTCCTCGAAGCGTTGCAGCCACCCTATGCGTCCCGGTTCCATCACCTTCCCTACGGCAATCTGACATTGCAGCTCGACATGGGTGAGCAGGATCAGTTCAATTGGGTCATCCAACGCCTTTCCCTTGAGGTGGGTTCGTTGTCGCACGCCTGGAACTACGGCGTTCACTCCAGTTTTCGTCTTACGCCGGACGCCAAGGCGAATGCCATCATTACCAGGAATTTGACCAGAGGCAATTCCATCGTGGAGGACCTCATGCGCTGGGCCGGCACGCACTGCGACGAGATGAACTTCCTGCATTTCGCGGGTCCACTCTGGTTCGACGGTCAGGTCGTGCAAAGTCATGCGGGCCGTGTTTCCCGCATCGCCAAAGTTGCGGCGGAGTTGTCCTGGCATGTCTGATCGCCCCTCGCGCAGCATCACTCTAGTCGCCGTCGGCTCCGCCGGCGATTTGAAGCCGCTCGCCGTGCTGGGAAACGCGTTGCGCCGGCTGGGCCACCGGGTCCGCGTCGCCACCGACCCCATGCTGCGCGAATCGGCCCGGAAGCACGCCCTCGATTGGGTCCAGCTCGGCGACGAGACTCTCGAGGATGATCGCCGGTTCTCGCAGGTCGTGTTCGAATCCTTCGGCAGCCCCGCCCTGCGCGGCCTCGTTTGCTATCTCAGGCTGACGCACAACCGAAAGGAGCAGCTCGTCCGCCGGCTCGCCGAACTCGCGGCGGAATGCGACGTCCTTATCGTTGGTCAGACCCTTCTGGAGATGTTGCCGGCCCTCAGATCCCATCGCGAGGGTGTCCCCTGGTCGACACCGACGGCAGTGGTCTACTACGGACCGTTTCAAGGCAGTTGGCTGCGAATGGGAGATGCCTTTGCCGAGTTGAACCTGTTGGCTTTCCCTTCCGACGCGAGACCTCAAGAGCCGCCGATGGGACCAAAATGGCATCACGTAGGCTGTTTCATGGAACCCGCCGCGAACGATTGGATTCCTCCCGCGACGCTTTCCGACTTTCTGAGCAACGACCTACCGACCGTCGCGATCACGATGGGCTCCATGCTCGGGCTCGACGTCCCGGCGTTCGAAGCAGCGATCGCGCAGGCATCGGCCTTGGTGTCGGCGCAGTTTCTGGTGCAGTCCGGCTGGTCGGATCTCGGCCGAAGAACGTTCGGAAGCAACGTCCTCACCGTGGGCGAGGCGCCGCATTCCTGGCTCTTCCCCCGGGTCGCCTGCGTCGTTCACCACGGAGGCGCCGGTACGACCGCGTCCACGCTGGCTGCCGGCGTCCCTTCGGTCGTGCTTCCCCAGATTGCCGACAACGAGGTTTGGGCCGATTTTCTGGCGAGGAACGGTGCTTCTTCGGGCAAGATCCTACCCGGGCGCATCACCGGCGAGAAACTCGCGGAACTGGTCACGCAAGTGTTGGACACTCCGGCATACCGCCTGCATGCGGCACGCCTGGGTGAGACGTCCCTCAAAGCCGACTCCGTCGAACGCGCCTGCGAATTGGTCGAGGCGCTCTAGCCCAAATATTTCATGTTCGCGACTTGTGGCTTCAAAACTCGACGGCGGCTG
>JAYVBB010000053.1:0-2896 GCA_043750715.1 Pseudomonadota bacterium
TCCAGCGTCTTGTTGAGTCTGTCGGTCTGAGCCGAAGGCCGGGTGGCGATGGACGCCTTGATCTGCTCGGCTTGCGCTTGAATGATGCTGATGCGTGCCGCCAGGGTCAGTTCGGACGACGCGTCGTCGAGAGCGAAGCCTTCGACCGACGGCTCGGTGTCGTCCAGCTTCGCGACCACTTCGGAGACGCCTTCCTGCTGAAGCTGCTCGTTCAATTCCGTCAGGGACGAGGCCAGCCAAGGACATTCGGGGCAATCCGAGGCGCTCGACTGCAGGGCGCTGTCGGCAACGCGGGGTTTGCAGGCCGCAGCGAGCAACGGGAGGAGTGCCAGGCAAATGCCGACCAGACGAATGTTTTTCACGTTGTTCCTGCTCGGTCGTTGCGTGGTGGATCTGGCTTGATTTTATCATAAAATCATCGGGTTGAAACGGTAGTCAGGGGCCCTGGGGTGGGGTAATATCGCAGTTCCCGTAAAGAACCTTAGCCTAGTGATGGAATTGACCTATGGCAGCTGAACCGAAGCCGAAAGCCGACGCCGCGCTTTTGAAGTCGATGTACCGCGACATGGTGTTTTACCGGCGCTTCGAAGAGCGGGTGATCCAGGCCTACCAGAACGGCAAGTTTGCGGGATTCTGCCACTTGCACATCGGCCAGGAAGGCCTCTGCGTCGGCGTCCAGCGAGCCTTGCGCCCGACCGACTACATGATCAGCGGCTACCGTTCGCACACCCAGGCGATCGCCAAGGGTATTCCGGCGAAAGCGGTGATGGCGGAGCTGTTCGGCAAAGTCGACGGTGCGGTCCGCGGCAAAGGCGGCTCGATGCACATGTTCTCGAAGGAGCACCGCTTCCTCGGCGGCCATGGCATCGTCGGCGGCCAAACGCCGCTCGCGGCCGGCGTCGGGTTCGCGATCCGTTACGAGAAAAAAGACGACATCATGGTGTGCTATCTCGGTGACGCGGCGACCAACCAGGGCCAGTTCTTCGAAGCGATGAACATGGCGGCGACCTGGGACCTGCCCGTTCTCTACGTGATCGAAAACAACAAATACGGCATGGGTACCGACATCAAGCGGACCACCAGCGTCGACCACCTCTACAAGCGCGCCCTCGCCTTCGACATGGACCACTCCGAAGTCGACGGCATGGACGCCGTCAAAGTTTATGATCACGTCAGCCAGATCGTCACCAAGATGCGGAAAAAGCCGCGCCCTTACCTGCTGGAAGCGATGACCTATCGCTACCGCGGTCACTCGGTGTCGGACCCGGCGCACTACCGGACCAAGGAAGAGGTGGCGAAGTACCAGGAGCGCGATCCGATCGTCACGCTCGGCGACTACCTGAAGAAGCAAAAGTTCGCCGCCGCCGACGAACTCAAAGGAATGGACAAGGAAGTGCGGCTCGAGATCGACGAGGTCGAGGCGTTTGCCGACAATTCGCCGAAGCCGCCGGTCGAGGAAGCCTGGCTCCACGTGTTCGCGGAATAAAGAGGAAGCAGACGCAAATGGCACTCATTCAATTCAGAGAAGCGCTCGGCCAGGCGATGGCCGAGGAGATGACCCGGGACGACAAAGTCTTCCTGATGGGCGAGGAAGTCGCCCTGTACAACGGCGCGTATAAAGTCTCGAAAGGCCTCCTCGACCAGTTCGGCCCCAAAAGGGTCTGGGACTCGCCGATTTCGGAGGGCGGCTTCGCCGGCTTGGGCGTCGGCGCCGCGATGGTCGGCCTGCGCCCCATCATCGAAATGATGACGTGGAACTTTGGCATCCAGGCCTTCGACCAGATCGTCAACCACGCCGCCAAGATGTGCTACATGTCGGCGGGTCAGTTCAACGTGCCGATCGTGTTCCGCGGCCCGAACGGCGCGGCGCACATGCTCGGCGCCCAGCACTCGCAGTCCTACGAAGCGATGCTGACGAACGTCCCTGGCATGAAAGTCGTCTCGGTGGCGACGCCCTACGACGGCAAAGGCCTGCTGAAGTCCGCGATCCGCGACAACAACCCCGTCATCTTCCTCGAAAGCGAGATGATGTACGGCATGAAGGGCGAAGTGCCCGAGGAAGAGTACCTGATCCCGCTCGGCCAGGGCGTGGTCAAGCGTCCGGGCAAAGACGTGACGATCATCGGCTGGAACAAGATGATGCACGTCGCGATGGAAGCGGCGAAGCTCCTCGAAGCCGAGGGCATCGACGCCGAGGTCATCGACCCGAGGACGCTGCAGCCGCTCGACGAGCCGCTGATTTTCGCATCCGTACGTAAGACCAACCGCCTCGTCATCGTCGACGAGTCGTGGGACTTCGCGTCCGTCAGCGCCCAGATCTCCGATCGGGTTCAAAGAGAATGCTTCGACGACCTCGACGCGCCCGTCGTGCGCGTGTCGTCGGAATTCGTGCTGATGCCTTACGCGGAAGAGCTAGAGGCGGCGGTGCTGCCGAACGCCGAAAAAGTGATCCGGGCAGTCAAAGAAGTGATGTACCTGCAACGCTGAGCGGAGTCCGGAAATGGCCCGAGTGATCGACATGCCGAAGCTGAGCGACACCATGGAAGAAGGTGGCATCGCGAAGTGGCTGAAGAAAGAAGGCGACAGCGTCAAAGAAGGCGAAGCGCTGGTCGAGATCGAGACGGACAAGGCGACCCAGGAATACGAATCGCCCGCCGAAGGCGTGGTGCTGAAACTCCTCGTGCAACCCGGCAAGTCCGTCGCGCTGCGGACGCCGATCGCCGTCATCGGCGAAAAAGGCGAGCAATTCGACGTCTCGTCGATCGTCTCCAAAGGCGGCGGAGCCAAGGTCGTCGACCTGCCGACCGCGACCAAACCGCAAGCCGCCGCGCCTGCTGCTGCCGCTGGCGCGCGCCCTGCCGCCGCTCCCGCGGCCGCCGCCGCCGCCGCCGCCGCC
>JAYVBB010000054.1:0-5577 GCA_043750715.1 Pseudomonadota bacterium
GGCCTTCGCGTCTTCTCGCGTTCGGCCGACTCGGTTCAGAAACAGGCGGTGAAGATCCACGACGTCGTCAACAACGTCACCGATCTTTGCCACGACCGATTCCGTCACAACTCCGTGTCGCTGGAAGTGTCGGGCCAGCTCGACGTCGAGGTGCATGCCTCCATCGTCCAGATCGAGCAGGTCCTGCTCAACCTCCTTTCCAACGCCTTCGACTCCGTGCAGACGGCGCCCGTGAAGTGGGTGTCGCTCGCTGTCGAAAGCACCGAACGCGAAGTTCGGCTGGTCGTCCAGGACAGCGGCGGGCCGATTCCGGCTGCCGTGGCGCAAAAAATGATGGAACCGTTTTATACGACGAAAGAGCTGGGCAAGGGCACCGGCCTCGGTCTGAGCATCTCGAATAGCATCTTAGCCAGCCACGGCGGTCAGCTGATCTACGACGGGGGCAGGAAGCACACCTGCTTCGTCATGATTTTGCCCCGTCCGGCGTCCCAAGGGAGGGCAGCATGAGCGGAAGAATGACAGTCATGATCGTCGACGACGAGCCGTTGCTGCGCGAGATCCTGAAAGAGGAATTCGAGGGCGCGGGCTTCGCCGTGATCGAAGCGGACGGTGGCCGCGCCGCGTTCGCCAGCCTGCAGAGGCAACCGGTCGACGTCGTCGTGTCCGACATCCGGATGCCGGGCGGCAGCGGCCTCGAGCTCCTCGATGCGATCGTAGGTTTGGGCTCCGGACACCCCCCGGTCTTTCTCGTGACCGGATATGCCGACTTCGACCGCCTGGCCGCGCTGGCGCGAGGAGCGACCGAGCTGTTCGAGAAGCCCTACAGGGTGAGAGACCTCCTGCAGGCCATAGCCCAGCGGCTTTCCACGGCAGCCTAAACCACCGCCAGGCCTAAACTTTGCATTTTTCGGCGAACCGCCGTAACCTTATATTAAGACCAGTTTTTTTGAGGTTACATTGGCTTCCGAAGAGAGCACTGCGAAGAGCGGCTCGGGCAAGCTCGTTTGGATGGATCTCGAGATGACCGGCCTCGAGCCGGATCGCGACACCATCATCGAAATGGCAACCCTGATTACCGACGGCGAGTTGAACGTCATCGCCGAGGGGCCGGAGATCGTCGTTCGCCAGGACGCGAAGCTGTTCGACGGCATGGACGACTGGAACCGGGAGCACCACACCAAGTCGGGGCTCTGGGCCAAAGTCATCACGTCCGAAATCAGCCTCGAAGAAGCGGAGAAGCGGACGCTCGACTTCCTGAAGCAGCATCTGGGTCCTCGGGAAGCTCCGCTCGCGGGCAACAGCGTCTGGCAGGACCGCCGCTTCCTGGCGCGATACATGAAGCAGCTGGAAGGCTTCCTTCACTACCGCCTGGTCGACGTCAGCACTATCAAGGAGCTCGCCGGCCGCTGGTACCCGAAGGTGCGCTTCACCAAGCGCAAAGGCGCTCACCGCGCCCTCGACGACATCATCGAAAGCCTGGACGAGATGAGATTCTACCGGCAAGCACTGTTTCGGACTCCCGAAGAGGTGGCGCGTGGAAGTGGCGGTTAACCGTACGAAGGTGGCCGGCGCTGGCGGAGCGCTGATAAAGATCCAGGAAGTCTCCAAGACTTACATGATGGGCGAGACGGAGGTCAGCGCTTTGAAAAGCGTGTCCTTCAACGTCCCGAAGGGCGGCATCATCGCCTTGATGGGCCCGTCCGGCTCGGGTAAATCGACGCTCCTCAACCTCATCGGCGCGCTCGACATCCCGTCCGCCGGCAAAGTCATCGTCGCCGACCGGGACGTCGCCTCTCTCGACCGCAACGCCCAGGCGTCGTTTCGCAACGCGACGATCGGGTTCATCTTCCAGAACTTCAACCTGGTCCCCGTGCTGACGACGCTCGAGAACGTCATGCTTCCGGCCCAGCTCGGCCGGCAGGACCTGGGCGAGCCGCTCGCCGAGCGCGGCAAACGCCTGCTGACCAAGGTCGGCCTCGAAAAGCAGATTCACCAAAGCGTCAACCGCCTCTCCGGCGGCCAGATGCAGCGCGTCGCCATTGCCCGGGCCCTGATGAACAAACCACCGATCATCCTCGCCGACGAGCTGACGGCGAACCTGGACCACGACACCGCCGACACCGTGCTCACGGTTCTCCGCGACACCTGCGACAGCGAGGGCGCCACGGTCGTCGTCGCGACGCACGACCACCACGTGCTGAATTACTGTCACCGGATTTTACGTTTGATGGACGGGAAGCTCCTCAGGGATGAGCTCCGGGAGCAGACGTAGATGCGGGACGGATTCCTAGGTTTCGCCGTTCGTTACGCGAGCCGCAGCATCATGAGAAACAAGCGTCGTGCCGTGCTCACGGTCAGCACGGTCGGCTTGTCGGTAGGCGTGACCACGATCTCGCTCCGTTACTCCGAGGCGCTGCTCAGCATCTGGGAAAACAGCTCGATCGACCGCGGCAACGGCCACGCCCAGATCCACGCGCCGAAATACTACGACCATCCGGACGTGCTGAATGAAGAAGTGACGATGAAGGAAGGCCAGGAAATCGAAGGCACGCTAACGGGCGACCCCGGGGTCGAGGTCTACTCCCGCCGCCTCAATTTCGAAGGCGTGATCTCTTCGGGCTCGAAGACGGTCTACTTCCTCGGTAAAGGCGTCATACCCGAGACCGAGCGCAAGGCCTGCCCGGCGCTGTTCAAAGACGAGGGCGACCAGGGCGAGTTCGTCAATCCGGCGATCGAGAACGGGATAGTCATCGGGAAGGGTCTGGCCGACACGCTCGAGCTCAAGATCGGTGACGAGGCCACGCTTCTGGTCCATACGATGACCGGGGCAGTGAACGGCGTCGACGTCAAAGTGATCGGCATCATGAACATGCCGATCCCTGCCATGTCCAAACGCCTTTTGATCATGAACATCGGGTACGCCCAGAAGTTCATCGACCTCCCGAACAAGTACACCGAGATCGTCGTGCGCCTGAAATCGGGCGTCGACGCGGACGAGTGGGTGCCGGCTTTCGCTCCGAAGGTCGCGGCCCAGAAGCTCGACCTCCGGGGTTGGTGGGTGATCGACCCGTTCGTCCGCAAGCTGAAGAAAATCTGGGACTCGGTCGTCGGCGTCATCAGTACGCTCCTCTTCGTTTCGGCGGCGATCGCCGTGCTCAACATCGTGTTCATGATGGTCGCCGAGCGCACGGTCGAGATCGGAACCCTGATGGCGATCGGAGCCAAACCGCGCGACGTCCGCACCATGTTCACACTCGAGTCCTCCATGATCGGGTTGCTGGGTGGAGTGTTCGGCTCCCTCATCTCGAACATCATCCTCATGGTCATGAACATCTTCGGCGTGAAGTTTCAGTCGCCTTTCGGCACCGGGTTCATCATTGCTCACCCGAGCGTGAGCTTGCCCGTCTCCCTGGCGATCTCGGCGGTCGCCATCGTGATCTGCTACATTTCGGCTTTGGCGCCGGCGCGCAAGGCGTCGCACGTCGAGCCGGTCGTCGCCTTTAGAGGACAAATCACATGAAACGATTCCTGCTCGTACTCGCGTGCGCCTCAGCGGCTCCCGCTCTTGCTGACATCCCAGCACCGCCGCCGCCAAAAGCGAAAGCCGCTCCCGCTCCCGCTCCCGCCCCGGCTCCTGCCGCCGCGCCGGCCGGTGCTCCGGTCAAGCCCGCCGGCGGCCCGACCACCAGCGTCGCGCCCCCGAAGGGCAAGTACTCCACCGCCCAAGCGATGAAGATCCTCCGCATCGCGGAAGAGATCCGCTCCCCCGAGCGCTGCGAAGCCTCGGTCGATCTGAAGACCGTTCAGGACGGCAAAGACACCGTTTACGACATGCGCATCCTCCGCTCGAGCGAGCACCGGGCGCACGTCGAGTTCCTGTCGCCGCCGGAAGAACGCGGCCGACGCATGCTCGCCCGCTCGCACAGCTATTGGTCGACCTTCCCGGACTCCAAGCGCGTCGTCGCGATCTCGCGGAAGGAAATGATCGGCAACAGCGTCTTCGCCGTCGCCGACATCTTTCAGATCGACCCCGACGAGGACTACGATCCGGAGATCGTCGCCGAGGAAACGGAAAACGGACTGAAGCTCTTGAAGCTCAACCTCAAAGGCAAGCACCCGAACGTCCCTTACGACCGCATCGAGTACTGGGTGGAAGAGAACGGCAGCTTTCCGGTCAAAGCCAAATTCTTCGGCGTCTCGGGCAAACACCTGAAGTCGCTTAGCATCGAAGAGCGCACGCAGCTCGCGGGACGGCTCCGCGCCGGGGTCACCAAGATGGTGGACGAGGTCACGAAAGGCCACGTATCCTGGTGGAAGACGAAGACGATGAAAGAGATGCAGGTTCCTGACAACGTCTTCACCAAGGAATACCTCGGTCAAGGCAGATAAATGGAAATCAGGTCACTCATCGGCGGCGGGATCATGGGTCTCGCCGCCGTGCTCTTTTTGGTCGCGTCGGGGCGGATCCTCGGAATCAGCGGCATCGTTTTCGGTCTGGCGAAGCCCCAGCGTGGCGACGTCGGCTGGCGTCTGGTCTTCCTTCTGGGTCTCCTGGCCGGGGGCTTCGCCGCAGCGTCGGGTCTGCAGGACGACCGCGTCACGTTCGTGATCACGACCCCTCTGCCGTACCTTCTCTCCGGCGGCTTTCTGGTCGGGCTCGGCACGTCGCTCGGCAGCGGCTGCACGAGCGGCCACGGGATCTGCGGCATGGCGCGGCTGTCGCCCCGGAGCCTCGTCGCGACGGTGACTTTTATCGCCTTCGGGATGATCACGACCTACTTAGTCCGCCACGCGATCGGAGGCGCGTCATGATCGGGATGATTCTCATCTTCGCCAGCGCCGCTTGGTTTGGCTTCGGCCTGGCCTTCGCCGGACTGCTCGATCCCGCCCGCATCCAGGGGTTTCTCGACGTCGCCGGCGCCTGGAACCCGGGCCCCCTTTTCGTGATGGCCAGCGCCATGGTGATCTATGCGGTCGGCTTTCGGGTCGCGGTAAAACGCCCGCACCCCGCTTTCGCGACCCGGTGGCACATACCGCCGGCCAAAGACATCGACGGCAAGCTGGTCTTCGGCGCCGCGCTCTTCGGGGTTGGCTGGGGCCTCTCCGGCTATTGTCCGGGACCCGCCATCGCGGGGCTGTCGCTAGGCAACTGGCAGACTGCCGCGGCCGTGGCCTCCATGGCGTTCGGCGCCATCCTGGCGCGACGATTCAAGGGATAACTGCCCCAAAATGAGCAGAGGATCGTCTGGACAAGGGCAAACCCGGTGCCTATCATAGCCCATTCCAAGGAGTTGCCTTTTTCGTAGCGATGACAGCGCGCTGTTCATTCGCTTCTCATGGCCACACTCCTACCCTGAAATGACGTGTCCAAATTTCTATCCAGGAGCAGCATCAGGATGATGAACGCGAAAAAATGGGCTTTAGCGTTGGCAGTGGCGGCGACCGCGGTGGGCTACTCCCAAGCGGGAATGGCTGACGACCAAGCCGCGTTCAAGATCTTCGGCAAGACGACGTCTGTCGCGGACGTGATGAAGAAGGACCAAGCCTCCTTCTACGACCTTGAAAAGAAAAAGTACG
>JAYVBB010000055.1:0-3571 GCA_043750715.1 Pseudomonadota bacterium
GCCGTGATGTCCAGGCCGAGTTCGCGGGCCTTCAAGTAGCCGTCGATCAGAGACTGACCGAGACCCTGGTTGGGTTCGTGGTTTATCAAGAAGATCCGAGGGTCCTTCGCCGCCATCTCTTCGACGATGGCGCGGGTACGGTCCTTGCTGCAGTCGTTGATGACGATCATCTTGTCGACGAAGGCCGGCATCGTCGACAGCGTGCGGCCGATCAGCAACTCTTCGTTGTAGGCAGGGATGACGACGCCGACCGACTTATTTTCGAACATACTGCTTCACGGAATCCAAGGTGAGCTCGAGGCCGCGCTGGAAGTCGGTGTGGAATTCGAAGCCGAGCGCTTTCAGCTTTTCGTTCGAGACCTTGAAGTTCTTGATGTCGCCCATTTTCCAGTCCGCGAACTGGATGGGAACGTCCGGCTTCTTCAGAAGCCTCAGGATCGAGTCGGCCAGCTCTTTGATGGTGACCTGAATGCCCGAGGCGCAGTTGTATGCCTCGCCTGCGGTGCCGTCGTGGATCGCGATCAGCTTGTTGATCCGGACGACGTCAGTCACGAAAGTGAAAGAGCGGATCTGGGTGCCGTCGCCGTAGATGGTGATCGGCTGACCCGTCAGCGCCTTCTTCGCGAAGATCGAGCAGACGCCGCCCACTTCGCTGGCATCCTGCCGCGGTCCGAAGACGTGGTAGTACCGGAGCATCGTCGTATTCATGCCGTACAGATGGTGGAAAACACGGGCATATTTCTCGCCCGCGAGCTTGCTGCATCCGTAATAGGAAGTCGGATTCAGCGGGTGCGATTCGTCGGACGGGAAAAACTTCGGCTCGCCATAGACCGACCCGGTCGAGGCGTGAACGAACTTCTTGACGCCAGCCTGGCGCGCGGCTTCCAGGCAGTTGTAGGTGCCTTCGCCGTTGACTGCCAGGTCGCGACGGGGATCCTTGAGGCAAATGGTCATCTTGCTGCAAGCTTGATGAAAGACTACGTCGACTCCCTCGAAGTGCGGGTGCAGCTTTTCGTAGTCGGTAATGTCGCAGGCGACTTCTTTGAGGAGCTTCCGGTCGACGTGGGCGAGGTTCTCTTTCTTACCCGCGCTGTAGTCGTCGATGCTGATCACTTCAAGGCCGTCGGCTACGAGGCTTTCGACGAGATGACTGCCGACGAACCCGGCGCCTCCCGTGACGAGCGCCTTCCTGAACCGGCCTTTCAACGAGTACAAATCGAACTCCGCGATGCGAAAAAACCTTTAGAAGCATTGACTTCTAGTAGATTTTGGATACCCCGTCAACCAGGACCGCCGGCCGGGGTTCGGCCTGAAGCACGCAAAATTCTTGCGGAAATGGGCCATATCCGGTAGAAATTTGCCGCTATGAGCGCTCAAGCGATTTCCTGGCGCGATTACCTCCGCCACGGTCTACTTTTCAATCTCTACGGACCGGTCAAATACGTCCCGTCGCCGATCGGTGACGTTCTGCGCCGGCTGATCCTGTCTTTCTTCATGAAAAGCATGGGGAAGGTCCGGGTCTACGAAGGAGTCACGATCTGGTATCCTGACCGGATCCAAGTCGGCGACGACACGACCCTGAACGAGTTCGTTTACGTCAGCGGATACGGGGGAGTGAAGATCGGCAGCGGCGTCAGGATCGGCCATCGAACGTCCATCATCAGCTCGGACCACGACATCTCGGACCCCAGCGTCCGCGTCAAGGACTCCGGCCTTACCTCAGCCCCGGTCGACATCGGCGACGACGTGTTCATCGGGTGTAACGTGACGATTCTGATGGGCGTGCGCATCGGGAAAGGCGCCGTGATCGCGGCGGGATCGGTCGTCACGCGTGACGTCCCGGAATTTACGATTGCAGGGGGAGTCCCGGCCAAGGTCCTGAAGGACCGCCGCCCGGCCCCGACCAGAGTCTAGGAGAAGCGAGCATGTGCGGCATCTTCGGCGTTACGATCGGCGCCAACCAGCGCTTCGACAAGAAGAATCTCGAAGAGATGATCGGCAACCTTTTCGTCCTTTCCGAAACCCGCGGCAAGGAAGCGGCCGGGATCGCCATCAACAACGGCACCGCCCTCTACGTCGCCAAGGACGCCATCTCGGCGTCGGCTTTCATCAAATCGAAGCCCTATCGCCGCCTGCTCGACGACAGCCTCGCGGGGTTCGCCAACGGCGGCACGCGTCCGGCGATCTCCGTCATCGGACACTCGCGCCTGGTCACCAACGGCGCCCAAGGCATCAACGAAAACAACCAGCCGGTGGTCCGCGACGGCATCGTCGGCATCCATAACGGCATCGTCGTCAACGACTCGGAGCTCTGGACCAAGTACCAGGACATCAAACGCCACGCCGACGTCGACACCGAGGTCATTCTGGCGCTTTGCCGGAAGTTTCTCGCGACTGGCATGGACCCGGCGTCGGCCCTCAAGAAGACGTTCTCGGAGCTCGACGGCGCGGCTTCGATCGCGTTCCTCCTCGACGACCGCGACCAGCTGCTGCTCGGCACCAACAACGGCTCGCTCTACTACTGCATCGAGCCCGTCGAGCAGATCTTCCTGTTCACTTCCGAGCGGTTCATCCTCGATTCGTTCCTGAGCAAAGACCAGTTCAAGAACATGAAGAATCGTCCGGAAGTGCTGCAGCTGGCTCCCAACACCGGCCTGATCGTCGACATCAAGTCGCTGGCCGTCCAAAAAGTCGAATTCGAGCGTCCCGATCAAATGGGCCATGCCTTTCCGGCCGGCTTGCCCAAGAACATCCTCGACACGTCGCACCGGGTCGCCGAGGCGCGTGACAAGATGCGCCGCTGCTCGCGCTGCATCCTTCCCGAGACGTTCCCGTTCCTGGATTTCGACGCGCAAGGCGTCTGCACGATCTGCCGGAACTACCTGTCGATCAAGCCGCTCGGCCTCGACGCGCTGAATCAGCGGATCAACAAGTTCCGCCGCACCGACGGCCGACCCGACTGCATGGTGTCGATCAGCGGGGGACGGGACAGCTCGTTCGGTCTTCACGTCATCAAGAAGGAGCTGGGGATGAACCCCATCGCCTATACTTATGACTGGGGTCTGGTCACCGACTTGGCGCGCCGGAACATCTCGCGGCTTTGCGGCCGACTCGGCGTCGAGCACATCCTCGTCTCGGCCGACATCAAGAAAAAGCGCGACAACGTCCGCCGCAACATCTCTGCCTGGCTGAAGCGGCCCCGCCTCGGCGTGATCCCGCTCTTCATGGCCGGAGACAAGCAATATTTCTATTACGGACACCAGCTGGCCGAAAAGACCGGCACCGAGCTCGTGTTCTTCTTCCCGAACCGGCTCGAACGAACCAATTTCAAGTCCGGATTCTGCGGAGTCGACGAAGGCAACAAGTGGTTCTTCAAGGTGTCGCTGGCGCAAAAGGCGAAGCTCGCCGCCTACTTCGGCAAAGAGTTCCTGCTTAATCCGGCGTACCTGAACCGGTCGATCACCGACACGATGCACGCCTTCTATTCGACGTACTTCCTGCCGAACGACCGCTTTCTGTTCATGTTCGACTATCTGCCTTGGAGCGAAGAATCACTCATCAAGACGCTGGC
>JAYVBB010000056.1:0-3204 GCA_043750715.1 Pseudomonadota bacterium
GTCGCGATCAAGGAATACATGCCGGCCTCACTGGCCGGCCGTACCGAGACGATGCGCGTGTCGGTGTCGTGTCGAAGGCGAGGCTCGACTTACCCGAACCCGAAACGCCGGTGAAGACCACGAGGCTCTTCTTCGGGATCTCGACGTCGACGTTTTTGAGATTGTGCTCGCAGGCGCCCGTCACGATGATGTGGTCGAGTTCCCGGTGCGAAGCGAAGGCTAACGGCTGGGCTTTGGTGGCTGTCTTTTTCATAGGCGACCTTTTACTACGACAGGGGCAGCAGACGAAGTAGCTAAGGACTGGACCATACATTTGTATGGCTGTCAAGGGACCCCAAGTTTCACCATGGACTTCAGGGACCTCCTGGTGACACATTACAATTCCCCATGAGTACCGACCAACCAATCGACGCGGTCCGCAACCGCAAGAATCAGAAGCTGTTCATCGTCGTCGACGACACGATCGAGGCCCGTTACAAGGTCATCAATCCCGCCGGCGAAACGCTGATCCTTCCCGACCTGTTGTTCGACGAGGATCCGGTCCAGGTTCCGCCGTCGGAAGCGGCCAAGGAATTTTCCGCCGAGCAGCTGGACGCGCTGAAGATCCACCGCGAAAAAGTCGCGGCCCAGGAAGCCTTCGAGCGCTCGCGGCCGAAACCGCCGCCGCGGCCGGTCGAGACCATCGTCGTGCCGCCGTCCAAACCGCGCGCGCCGCGCAGCGCGTCGCCGAAGAAAGAGCTCAATTCGAGCCAACGCCGCGGCCTCGGCGCGCAGTGGAGCTCGCCCAAGCTCACCTTTTACAAACACAAGATCGAACCGCTCGGCAACAAGCAGTCGTTCCGCATCTCGGTCGACGGCACCGGCGACTACGAGTTCACGAAAGAAGAGTTTCTTTCGCAGTTCAACGACGTCTGCATGTCGATGTCCTACCGCTCCGAAGGCCAGTACAGCTATTCGCAGGTGCCCGACAAGGCGCAGCGCTTCAAGAAGAGCTGAGCTTGGCCAAAATAAAGCCAGCGAAGGCCGAGGAACAGCGCCTCATGACACGCCGGGGCTTCGAGGCGATGGCGAAGGAGCATGACGAGATGTTCCTCGTCGAGCGTCCGAAGGTCGTGCAGGGCATCGCCACCGCGGCAGCCGAGGGCGACCGCTCCGAGAACGCCGAATACATCTACGGCAAGAAGAAGCTGCGCGAGCTCGACAAGCGCATCCAGTATCTCGGCGGCCTGCTGAAGCAGGTGAAGCTCGTAGACCCTGAGAACCTTCAGGGTGACACCGTTTGCTTCGGCTCTACCGTCGTCGTCGTCGACGACAAAGGCAAGGAGCGGGAATACACGATCGTCGGCGAGGGCGAGTCGGACTACATCCCGGGCTCGATCAGCCAGAAAACGCCGATCGCGCAGGCTCTCTTCGGCAAGAAAGTCGGCACGGTCGTCACCGCCCACATCCCGGCCGGCGACCTCGACCTCGAGATCGTCGGATTGAAGTTCGCCGGACGCAGCTACGACGACTGAGCGACCTGACCATCGCTCTCGTAGGTAACCAGGGAAGGATGGTAAAGACGCAGGCCTTCCTCCAGCACTGGAATCCGGATCGTTCACGATGTCGTTGTGGTCGACGACGATCGACAAGCGACTGACGGTGGTACAAGGCCATTACTTCGCCGGTATGGCCAGACCGCTATATACTTCGGCCCCGAAGTGCGGAGTGAAGGCCTCTTCTTTGGGAAAAGCGTTGCCGTCTTGATCGATGTCAAGCGGTGCGTCGTAGTAGAAGAGTTTGTAGTTGGCGGGCGTCTCCTTCCCGCTCGCGATGTCTTTGTAGCGGGATCTGAAGACGTCTTTCGGGTGAGGGATTTGCCATTCGCTTCCATTACACCACTCAAAGGCGTCGCATGCGGCCAGCGGCGTCCGGGGATTTTGATGCCGGACGGGACCAATCCCCTTTTTTGAAAAATCCTTACGCATGCTGCTACTTAGAGATCATTTCTTCGTCCGTCGGGTCTCGCAGGTTCGGACTGCAGATTCCGGCGTAAAATTCTCTTAAATTTTCGGCGTTCCACTGGGCTTGTGTCATGTCTGCGGGTGCTGGCGGTAGACTTGGAATCGTGAAGACACAGTTCGTTTCGATCTGCGGACTGCAAGTCCGTGACATGAGAGAGCTCGAGGAGTCGATGCGGCGCGGGCAGCCAGCTGCCGACCCGGCTTCGGTCGCTGTGCAAAAATCTGGCTTTGTTTCTCCGTCGACGAAGCGACAGCCGTAAAATCCAGACGCAAAGCCCGATTTTCCCAGCCTAAACCCGCTGCACCACGCTCCCTGCCGATGTCGGGATCGCCCAGCCTTTCCCCGGAAACCTGCTCCCAAGCGGCCTCCCAAAGACGTCCGCCGCATTTGAGAATCTGGCTGCGCACCAAGTGGAGGTCCCCGTGCAGGCGTCCGAGCTTACGGCCGTCCGGTGTCACACCGAGGACGAGAAGAATGGCTTCAGCTAGATCCGACAGGCAGCGCTGCGAAGCGTCGGAGAGTTCGCCCCTTTCGTGAGTGGTGCACGAGCGCCGACATCACGTGGACGTAACGGCGCATCTGACCGTCGACAGATTCCTCCGCTTCGAGCCGGTCGATTTGAGTGAGTAAGGACCTCAGACGCGCCTTGTCGCCGTAAGGAGCGGGCGCAAGTTTCAGCTCAGCTTTGATTGCCTCGACGGCTTTGACGGTCCAGCGCTGAGTACGACTTGCGATGACCTGATCCTCCTAGAGGTAGAATCGGACATTTCCACAATGACTTTAGGAAAACATACTAGAGACGATTTCATAACCGCAAAGGCGCCGAGAATTTAAACCGCGGCGTTCGCGGAGTTCACGGAGGTTTTTTCAACTGTGTCTGCATTTTTTTTAAAAGATGCCTCTGAAGCCCCGACCGCCTGATAGCCGACAAGGCCTACGACAGCAATGCCTTGCGCGCGCGTCTCGCCATGCGCGGTATTAAGGCGCTCTTTCCCGCTCGGTCAACTCTCGGCGCTTTTGCGGTTATGAAATAGTCTCTAGGAAAGATGCGGTTCTTTGCCCGAGAATTCCGGCCCGACGGCGAGACTATTGGCAAACTTTGGCAGGTGAGAATCGATCGAAGGCGATACTGGCTCCGGGGTTGGGTTGCGACGGCTTTTCGCCGTGAAAACGCAACGAAGCAATGTCGGAATCCGCTCG
>JAYVBB010000057.1:0-4833 GCA_043750715.1 Pseudomonadota bacterium
CGACCATCAGGGCGCCGAAGGCTCCGCCGAACACGATCATGGCAGCCGTCGGACCGATGACGGACCCGAGGTGACCACCCTCGAGGAATAGTCCTCCGAGAATCATCCCGAGGGCCACGATAGGACCTAAAATACTGGTCAAATCCATCGGTCGTACTCCGCGAAGGGGAATCTGAAAATGCTATGGGGGGAAAGGTTGGGAAGAGGGCTTAGGGGGACTGGGTGTCTCGGATGCGGGCGTCGGTGAGGAGCCGTACTCTGTATTCTACCACGCGGCGGTCGAGTTCTTCCAGGGACTCCCGGACGATAACGCTGTCGCCATTCACGAACGTGATGACGGTGTCGGGGGCGGCTTCGGCGTATTTGACGACGTCGAGGTTGATAAGCACCTTGGATTTGTCGAGTCTTGTCAGGAGGATCATAGATGTGATTATCTTACGGCCTCGTCTCGAAAAGCAAGGAAGAGTCCATGGATTACCAAGCGCTGTCCAACGAAGTGAGAAGAGCCCAGGAAACATACGATCGCGTATGGGGGTTTCTTTGACATTCCGGGAAAAACGGAAAAGCTAAAAGGCATCGAAGACAAAGTCGCGGCGGATCCGAACTTCTGGAACAACCCGCAGGCGTCGGCGCCAGTTCTCAAGGAAAAGAAAGTCCTGGAAGTCGCTCTGCAGCGTGCTCAGAAATTGAGTGCCACGCGCGACGACCTGCAGGCAGCCCTCGAGCTCGCCGCGGAAGGCGACGACGACTATCTCGCCGAGGCGAACACGCTCTACGCTGCGATGCGGAACGAGCTGTCCGTCCTCGAAGTGCAAAGCCTGCTCAACGGCGAGCTCGACATGAACGACGCCGTCGTGACGATCAACGCCGGCGCCGGCGGCACCGAATCGATGGACTGGTCGTCGATCCTCTTCCGTATGTACCTCCGCTACGCGGAACGCAAAGGCTGGGAAACGGAAATCCACGACTACCTAGCCGGCGAGGAAGCCGGGATCAAGAACGTCACGTTCGTCGTCACCGGTCCCTATGCGTTCGGCATGCTGAAGGCAGAGTCCGGCGTGCACCGTCTGGTCCGCATCAGCCCGTTCGACTCCAACGCGCGCCGCCACACCAGCTTCTCGTCGGTGTTCGTCTCGCCCGTGGTCGACGACGCGATCGACATTCAGATCAACCCGGCCGATCTTCGCACCGACACTTACCGCGCCTCCGGCTCCGGCGGCCAGCACGTCAACAAAACGGACTCGGCGGTCCGGATCACGCACATTCCGACCAACACCGTAGTCGCCTCGCAGACCCAGCGCTCGCAGCACCAGAACCGCGACAACGCGATGAAGCTCCTCCGTTCCGCCCTCTACGAACGCGAAATGGAGGCCCGCCGCAAGACCCAGGCCGGCGTCGAAGCCGAGAAGAGCGACATCTCGTTCGGCAGCCAGATCCGAAGCTACGTCGTTCATCCCTATCAACTGGTGAAAGACGTCCGCACCGAGCACGAGACGTCGGATTCCGCCGGCGTGCTCGACGGCGATCTGGACGCATTCGTCAACGCGTACCTGATCAAGACCCGGAAACAGTCATGAATCAATTGCGGTAGCCGAACCCTAAAAGCACCGCCGGATCAGGACAATTCGGCGCACCGGACCACGCCTTCCGAGTCTTTGGTCGGAATCGGCCAAAATCCGCTGGAGTCAGAGGCGGAATTTGCAATACTGCTTTTAATGCAGGATGTTATAGCAATGGCAGCCGTCCTTCTCATCGCCACCGCCGTGCTCCTCGTCGTCCTCATCCTGGGCGGGACAAGCCTCGCCGCCGATCGCCTGCAAATGCCGCCGGAAGAAAAGCGCCGCTTCACCGGCCGCGCCGGCACGATGCTGCTCGCCTGGACCGCGTTCGTCGTCGCCATTGGTGCCACCGGCGTCCTCTCGGAATTTCCTCCAGCCGTCGGTCCGGTGACGTTGATCTCGGCGATTCTTTTCGCTCGCTCGCCGATCGGACGGCTGCTCGAGACGCTGCCGTTTCATCTGCTGATCGGCTTTCAGGGTTTCCGGATCCTTGCCGAGGTCTATCTCTTCCTCCGCTGGAAGGACGGCGCGATTCCCGTCGAGCTGACTTTCGAGGGCATGAACTTCGACATCGTCACCGGCGTCGCCGCGCTGGTTTTAGCCTTTGTTTTAGCTAAAAAACCGCTGCGTCCACTTATCTGGGCGTGGAGTCTGATGGGCACCGCGCTGCTCATCACGATCGTGTCGTTGCACATGAAACTCGCTCCCGAGTCGGTCGTGCGTTTTCCTTACGTGCTGCTTCCTGGCGTGCTCGTGTGGTCGGCGGTCGCGGGTCACGTAGTCACTTACCAGAAGCTCCTGGCGAAGGACTGACGACGAGGCTAGGGCTCGAAAAGCATGATTTCTCCGGGAGATTCCACTTTGTTCTCGTCCAGCTCCGTCATCGTTCCCTTTCATTGATGTCGACAGCCACGGAGTTTTCGCGAATTCGGCGATGATCGGTGACAGGCACCCAAACCCGCAGCCAAATTCGAGCGACTTGGACACTTGCGTACCTTCAAGCAATTAGCTCCGGAATGCCCGAAGCCGCGGCGAAACCGTGGTCCGCGAACGAGAAAAAATCTCCGATTCGGAAAACGTGCCGTTCCCATCAGGACTCGGGATTCAACTTTCCGACGACTTAAGGGAGGACGTCGCTCGGACGTCGAAGGCCCTTCTTTATCAGATGAAACATGCGCATGGACTTCCCCTGGGATTTTGCTAGGCAATCTTTTTGGACGGATTCGCGAGGAAGACGACGCGCCCGCGAGCCGTCATGGTGAAGTCCTGGCCCGCCGAGCAAGACACCAGCAATGGTGCCTCGTGCCTTTTGCCCGCCACTTCCATGCTGCCGCTGATCAGGCCGAAGAACCCGTCCCGCGCGGCTTTCACGGTTTCGCCACCGGCCCGGAATTCGGCTTCTCTGGCATCGACCCAGGCGTGGCGTTCGGCGAGCGTCAGCGTTCTAAGCTTCTCATGATCACGAAGCAGAAGGTCGAGAGCATGGCGATCACACGCGGCCCAGACTGCGTCGTTGATCTCGGCGCTGACGTTCATGAATTCGGGAAAGTCTTCGCCGTCGACGTGAATCAGCACCGCCGCCGTCTCGGTTTGCGCCGACGCGATCCGCTTGACGTCGCAAAGAAGGGCCATTTCCCCGACGAATTCGCCTGGTCCGACACTTTGCACGAGCGTTTGTTGATGTGTACCGCGCTTGAGGATGTTCACTTTGCCGGAGACGACGAGATACAGCGCGTCGCCGGCGCGGTGCTCGCGCATCACGAAGGCTCCCGCGGGGACGCGGACCTCACGGATGAGCCTCTCGACTTTTTCGAGCTGCTCGGTCGTCAGCTTCTCGAAGAACGGGATCCGTTTCAGATCTCCCCGCTCGAAGGGCGCAAGGCTCAACCAGCCGCGCGGACGCTTGAAGAAGACCCGGCCGAGGCCGAGGACTGCGAGGAGGATGAGGGTGGCGGTGCCAACGATTGTCATGCCTGGTCATCGGCTGGGTCGGCTCCCCACTTTAGGCATATTAGAATAGTAAAAACAGATAGATAGGTGGTACATTCGGCCGCCGTCCCGGCTTTGACCTCGGGACGGCGATGCTCTATTCTTTATAGATATATCCTACACTGCATAATTAATTCCCTGGTCAGCCCAGGGCTGGTGCTCTGCTTCCGGAAAAGGAGTTTCCCATGGTCGACGCACAAAAGCTGATGGACTTGGTCAACAGTAAGGAATTCGGCAAGGAATTTGCCGACCTGAATTGGACCGGGAATTTCCGCGACTACCTGAGCCTGGTCATCGAGCGACCCGAAGTCGCACGAACGGCGTTCCAACGCATGTTCGACATGATCATGGGCTACGGCACGCGGACGTACACCGAGTACAAAAAAGAAATCACCCACTACAACTTCTTCGACGATCCGCTGGATAACGGCAAGGACGCCATCTACGGCTTGGACGTTCACCTGCAAAAGCTGGTGCTCGTGTTCAAAGCCGGCGCGCAGCGCTACGGACCGGAAAAACGCGTCATCCTTCTGCACGGCCCCGTCGGCTCCTCGAAGTCGACCATCGCGCGCCTCCTGAAAAAAGGCCTTGAACGCTACTCGCGCAAACCGGAAGGCGCTCTCTACACCTACTCCTGGCGCAACCTCGGCGAGATCCTCCACATGGAAGATCAAATGCCGTGCCCGGTGCACGAAGATCCGCTGCACTTGGTGCCGCTCGAACGCCGCGGCGAAGTCCTCGCCGCCGTGAACCAAAACCGCGACCGCTCGCGCCAGGTCTACATCGAAGGCGACACCTGCCCCGCCTGCCGCTACGTGTTCCGCGGCCTGATGGACCACTACAAAGGCAACTGGGAGAAGATGGTCGAGAACCATATCGAGACCCGCCGCCTGGTGCTCTCGGAGCGTGACCGGATCGGTATCGGCACCTACCAGCCGAAAGACGAGAAGAACCAGGACTCGACGGAGCTCACCGGCGACATCAACTACCGGAAGATCGCCGAATACGGCTCCGACTCCGACCCGCGTGCCTTCAACTTCGACGGTGAATTCAACATCGCCAACCGCGGCATCATCGAGTTCGTCGAAGTGCTGAAGCTCGACGTCGCGTTCCTCTACGACTTGCTGACGGCGTCGCAGGAACACAAGATCAAGCCGAAGAAGTTTGCCCAAACCGATATCGACGAAGTCATCTTGGGCCACACCAACGAGGCGGAATACAAAAAGCTGCTCTCCAATGAGTTCATGGAGGCCTTGCGCGATCGCACCATTAAAATCGATATTCC
>JAYVBB010000058.1:0-3145 GCA_043750715.1 Pseudomonadota bacterium
GGGTGATGAAGTGCCAGTTCTCGTGATGGAGGACGATGCCCGACGTCATGTTTCCGCTGCTGAACGCCAGGCGGAACTTGCCTTCGGTGGGGTTGATCATGAAGGTCTTGTTGTGGGCGTAGCCGAGGCCGCCGACGTTGCCGCGGAGGTACATCTTCGGCCTGTGGGCCTCGACGCCGTCACCCGGCTCGCAAGCGAGCAGCGAGTTGGCGGTGGCGAGATCGGTGCCCGAGTCCAGGACGAAGGAGACGCGGACCGAGCGCTCTTCGATGGCGCGGCAGATGGCGTTCTTCACAACGCTGTTCGAGAAGGAGAGGTAAGTGAAGAAGATCTCTTTCGTCTCCGGATCGTCGATCCAGGACAGCAATTTCTTTTGCGGGGCTTTGTCGCGGTCGCCCGAGGCGGCGGCGTCACTGCGCGAGCACCAGACGTTCTTCGGTTTTTGCGTCAGCACGTCGCCGCCGACGCTGCGCACTTCCTGGTCATAGGAGTAGTCGCCGCAAACAGGGTTCGTGAAGAGCACGTCGTACTCGGAGTAGCGGAGCTTGTTGGCCGCGGCAGTGGTGCCGGTGGACGACAAGGCGGCCAGGGAAACGAGTAGAAGAACGAAGCCCATACGCATGCGGAAACCCCTCAAAAAAGGACGCTGGACATACACTTGCTAGGGAATTTTGGTCAAGTTTTCCGTATAAAGGAGGTGGAGGTCGCCATGTACGTTCCCCCAGCTTTCAAGGCCGACGAAGAGCGGGCCCTGGCTTTGATAGAGGAATTTCCCTTCGCGACGCTGATCGCGCCGGGCGATGCCGCGCCCAGCATCAACCACCTGCCTCTCCTGCTCCGGCGCGACGCAGGCGGAAAGCACCGGCTAATCGGGCACATGGCGAGGAAGAACCCGCAGTGGCGGCTGCTCCGGCCGGACGTGCGGATGTTCGCCGTATTCCACGGCCCCCATACCTACGTCACTCCGACGTGGTACCGGCAAGACGACGTCCCGACCTGGAATTATGCCGTCGCCCACGTGCAGGCTTCGGTCCGACTGATAGAGGACTTCAGGGGTTTGACCATAATTCTCGGGAAGCTTTCGAGCCATTTCGAGAAAGGGGAAAAGAATCCCTGGCGATTCTACCTTCCCGACGATTTGAAATCGGAAGAGCAGCTGACCCAGGCGATCGTCGGCTTCGAGCTCCACGATTTGCAGATCGACGCCAAATTCAAGCTCGGCCAAAACCGCAGCCAGGAAGATCAGGACGGCGTCCGCAATGGCCTCGCGGAGCGGGCCGACGAGATGAGCCTCAGGGTTCGCGGGATGATGACTCCCAAGTGACGAAGTCGGCCAGGTCCTTGCGCAGGCTGTTCAGGCAGAACGCGATGACCGAGGCGTCGTCGAGATAACCCGTGCCGACGATGAAGTCGGGGATGACGTCGAACGGATTCACGAAGTAGGCGACGGCGAGGACGCCGGTCACGACCGAGGTCCACGGCACCCGTCGGTATTCGCCTTTGGCGTAAGCGCCGAGCATACGCATCAGCTTGACGAAGTCCTGGCGCACCTGGGCGATGCGCTCGGCCTGGACTTGCGCCTTTTTCGAGGCGGCCTCGAGCAGCTTCGCGAGCGCGCTCGGGTCGCGCGCGATGGATTCCGGATTGTCGCTCACTAGCACTCCTTAGCGCGGAGACTGAACGGTGTTTTCCACCGTCAGCGTCGTCTGCTCCTTGGGCGTCAGCGTCGGTCCGGCGCCGATTTCGGCATAGTTGAAACGGATGGTGACGCCCTGGGGAAGCATGGCCTCGCAGTAGTCGGGTGTAAGTCGGACGAGGCGGACCGTCAACGGCTTCGTTTTCACCGTCTCGAGGCCGAAGTGGACCTTGCGGGTGCAGCCACCGCTCGGGACGCGGAATTCGATCGACGTGGGCGTCACGGCGAACGAGAGCACGTGCTCTTCTCCCGTCCCTTTTTGCGCCAAGGCTGGCGCGGAGAGCGAGGTGACGGAAAGAAGCAGCAGCGTTTTCGAAATCGCCAAAACCCATACCTCCAAAGGCCTAGGCATTCGTTTACCTCTATCTCGATGGGAATCTCTTAAGCTACCAGGGTTGCAGGGGTTTCCCCCTTGCCTTTTGCCGTGGTTTGTCGCCAAGATGTTGCAGTTCCTTTCCCATGCAAATCACACCTAGAGTCCAAACCATGCTGATGTTCGTGAGGCGGATCCGGGATCTGTTGGCGTACGGGTGGCGTTCCTTGCTGTGGTTGCTGAGCTTTCTGCTCGGGGGCGTCAAATGGACGCCTCCGCCGTGGCTCGGCGCCGTCTTCGGCTTCTTCGGCTGGGCGGGACGGGGCGCGGGGCGCTGGCTTGGGGCGACGCGGCGCTCGCACCCCAAGGCGCTGTACGGAACGGTGGGCGGCGTCGTGCTCGTCGTGGCGGGAGCATTCGGTGGCTGGCGCTACTACGAGAGCCTGCCGAAACCCGAAAAGTGGGACGTCAGCGTGCAGAGCCTGGCGGCGACGGGACTTTTCGAAGGAGCGGTCCCGCAACCGCTCGTGATGACGTTCAGCGGCTCGACCGCGCCTCTGGAAGCGATCGGGAAACCGGTCACGACCGGCATCGTGATGAAGCCCGAGGAAAAGGGTCAGTGGGTTTGGGAAGCGGACAACCGCCTCGTCTTCACGCTGGAAAAAGGCGAGGACTGGCGCGTCGGGCAGGAATACGAGATCGCGCTCGATCCCAAGATGTTCCCGAAGCACGTTCTGCTGGAAAAATACGAAGTCAAAACCACCACGCCGGAATTCTGGGTGACGGCGTCCAACGGCGAATTCTACACGGCTGACCGCCAAGGGGTATAAGAAAGGCGCCGATGGCATGTGGGCGGATGCGTCCGGTAAGAAGATCACGCTGGATATCATCGGGTTCGGCAGCACCGGTCCGGCGATGGGGCCGGTGTTGACCGAGATGATGAAACGCAACGGCATCGAGGCCAGCATGTCGCTGCCTCCGGATTTCGACGACCGGTTTCAGAAGGGACAATATACCGGCGCGATCTATGGCCATGGCGGCAGCATCAACGAGCCGTATAACACGCTGAAACTGTATCAAAGCGCGTCGGTCGCGGTGCCCGGCGGACATCAGGTGAATTTCGCCCGCTGGAAAAA
>JAYVBB010000059.1:0-4340 GCA_043750715.1 Pseudomonadota bacterium
AAGCTGAACTCGAAGCGCTTCCACTTCCGGCAGGTGATGGCGCTGATGGTCGCGACGTTCCTCGTCGCGCGCTTCTTTCTTCAGCTCGCCCCGACCCTGATCTTCAACCTCCACAACTTCGCGCCGGCGCCGCTGATCCTTCACTGGGGCTACGGCGTGCTCGCGTTCGGGTTCTTCTATCAACTGCAGCAATACACCTTTCACCGCTGGGGCCAGCGGCTGCGCGCGGTCGTCGCGGGCGGCGCCGCGCTCGCGGTGATCCTGCTCGTCGAGGTCTACGTCGACGCGCGGAAAGGCTACGGCGATCGCGACCGGATGACCGATCTTGGCCTCCCTCTGTTGGATCCGAAAGGCGTCGATCGTTCCCCCGACGATCTCTTATTTGACGTGGCTCTGAAAGTTGCGGAATCGGATCAGAACCGTATCCGCATCCTGGAAAAACGGGAAGCGGACAAAGACTAGGCCCGTCTTTTATCGATTTTCCTAGAGTAAAGAGCACGCCCCGCGCTTATCGAAACTTTTCGCTCACGCTTATGCGTAACCTTCCGAAAATAAAAGCACGCTACCGCGTGATATGATCAGAGAAATTCATAGGGGGGGTGTCTATGAGGTGGATAGGGTTTTTAGCCCTGTTTTGGGCTCCATTTGGTTTGGCAGCGGGGAACTCCGTCACAGTGAACGCCGCAGGCGTCACGGTCATCGAGGCAGACGGACAGCAGTACTACACGGGGCTCAAGCAAAAGCCCGCCGAGTTCGCGGGCCTCGGCGAAACGCACGTCACGCTGGACGACTGCGATGATCTGCCCGACGAGTTCGACCTGCGCGATCTCGGCGTCGTACCCGAGATCCGCAACCAGCGTTCCTGCGGCAGCTGCTGGGCATTCTCGCTCACGGCTTCGCTCGAGAGCGCCAAGGCGGCCGAAGGCGCCAATAGGTCGACGATGGATCTCTCCGAGCAGCAGTTGGTATCCTGCGACCGCGCAAGCTACGGCTGCGGGGGCGGCTTCATGAACGGCTTCAAGTACCAGATCAACTCCGGCCAGGCGAACGAGACGGACTTCCCGTACACGGCGTCCGATCAGTCGTGCCGGAGCAACCTGCCGGCCGTGGCTAAGGGCGTGAGCTACGCCAACGTCGGCGCCAATGGCCGCCGCGCCACCGCGGCACAGGTTCAGTGCGCTCTGTTCAAGACGCATACGATCCCGTGGATTACCGTCTCGGCGAACAACTGGGGCAGCATGTCCCACGACTCGGGCGCGTTCCACACCAACTGCTACAACAGCTCGACCAACCATGCCGTCGGCCTCGTCGGCTGGAAAAAGGTCGGCGACCAGGTCTACTTCAAGATGCGGAACAGCTGGGGCAACGAGTGGGGCTCCGATGCCGGTCGTCCGGGCTCGGAAAAGGGCTACGCGATGATGAAGCTGGGTTGCGACAACCTGGGCTCCGAAGTCGCTTACATCGTCTCCGAAAACATGGTTTGCAAGCCGCCTCTCGTGAAGCTGCCGGCTGAAATCACCTCCAACCGCGGCGAAGAGACGCGTCTGGCCGTGCGCGCCGAGACCGGCGTCGAGTACGAGTGGTTCCAGGGCGACGAGAAAATCGGCTCGGGCCCGACCCTAGACGTGACACCTCAGGGCACCGCCGTGTTCAAGGTCGTCGCGAAGAACGGTTGCGGCACCGCCGAGAGCTCGGTTCGCTTGAAGCCGCTGTCATTTTAAGTCGTTAAGAAAAAACTGATTTTTAGAATTCGATGAGGGCCGGGCGGCAGGCGTCCGGCCCTTTTTTATTGTATCGTGGTGGGATGAACAAACGTCTGAAGTCCGCAATTCTAGGCATGGTTCTGGCCTTTTCCGGCTGCAGCGCGCGCACCATGGGCGTCAAGTACGCCGACAGGCTCGCGATGCATCAGCTCGACGAGATGTTCGACCTGACCAGCGATCAGGAAGACGCCTTCGGCCCCCTGGTCAAATCCGAGATCGCCCGCTTGAAGAAAGAGAGGCTGCCGCAGGTCGTCGACAAAGTCGACGACTACGCGAAGGCGTGGGACCGCGGACCGAAGGAAGCCGATGCCATGGCCGTCGTCGACGAATACGACGCGCTGCGGGCTGACTTGGCAAACCAGCTTGGACCTCTGGCCGCGAAGTTCCTGGCGGGATTGTCCAAAGACCAGATAGGGCACCTCGAGGAAGAGCTCGCCGAGAGCAACGAGAACACGGACGACCTCCTCGCGAAGCCGCCCGAGGATTTCACCAAGACACAGAGTCGCGGCCTGATCAAGAACTACGAGCATTGGCTCGGCTCGGTCTCCGACGAACAAGAAGTGAAGCTTCTCGCGTTGGCTCCGCCGGACCGTGCGGAATTCGAGCGCTACCGGACCGAGCGCCTCGCGAGTCAGAAGGCGTTCCTCGACCTGCTTAAAGCCAATCCCGGCGAAGCCGCGATTCAGGCGAAGATCGTCGAATGGACCAAGGACCCTTACAAAATGCGCGGTACGACGCCCGAGCAAGGCCAGCGCAGACGCCAGAAGCTGATCCGGATCCTGACGGAGACCCACGCCATCGCGACCGCCGAGCAAAGGCAGCACGCAAAAGACGAAATGAGCAGTCTCACCTCCGACTTGAGAGCAGCGTTGCGGTAACAGATTGGGCCCGGTTGGAACAACTTAGTACCGGTACTGGTGCGCCATTTCTGCGTACTACTTTTGTCTCCGCTGCCCTGCGAGCCCGTGGCGTCAAATTAGGCAAAATTCCAAGGGCGTGGCACGTCGGTTGCACAGGTATAATGCTAGAAATCGAACTCCGCTTCTTATCCATCATCCTGAGAGGTACGTCATGCGACACCTAAACACTTTCCTGCTGACCATGTTGGTCGCTGTCGCTGGTTGCGCGAAGAAGTCGCACTCGAGAGGCTCGCGCGACGATGCTCCGCCTCCTGGCAGCGGCGACGGTCAGGCCGACGGCGGCCAAGGCGACGCCGGCCAAGTCGACAGCGGTACTCCCACCAACAAACCCGACGGCAAAAAAGACGCCGGACGCGACACCGGAAACAACGACGGCTCCTCCACCGACGCCGGCGGCACGGACGGCGAACCGACCGACCAGCCGGTCGCCCTGGCGAAAGTCGTGCCGAACACGGCTGGCGTTTATCACGGTGCTTTCGCGGATCTTCCGGAAGTTCTCCGCGCCGGCGAAGCGGCTTCCGCGACGACCAACTTCGAGCAACTCGTCGACAAGCAGCTCGCCTTCACGATCATCGGCGACAACTGGACCTCTGGAATCGCGTTTCCGCGCCGCGCTCTCCAGGAAATCACCGAACACGGCAAAATCCCGGTCGTCCACGTCAAACCGTGGAGCGTCAAGGAAAGAAACCGCGGTCCGGATCAGATCTACAATCTGGCCCGCATCATCGACGGTTCCTTCGACCTCGAGCTCCGCGAGTACGCCAAAGCCGCCAAGTCGTTCCGCCATCCGGTCGTGCTCGACTTCGCTCCCGAAGCGAACGGCAACTGGTATCCGTGGGCCGGCAACTTCCTCGGCGCCAGCTTCCGCACCGGCTACGGCGACCCGGCTCTGGCCGACGGTCCCGAGCGCTACCGTGACGCTTTCCGCAAAGTCGTGACGCTCTTCCGCGAGGAAGGCGCGACCAACGTCACCTTCATCTACCACGTTTCGTCGAGCAACAAGCCCGTGCGCACCTGGAACACCATGGCTGCTTACTATCCGGGCGACGAGTTCGTCGACTGGCTGGCTGTCAGTGCGTACAGCGCTCAGCTCCCGGGAGACATGTGGCAGGAATTCACCGACGTCATGGACCACGCCTATGCCGAGCTCGCGGCTGTGTCCGAAACCAAGCCGATCGCCGTTCTCGAGTACGGCATCATCGAAGACTCCTTTACGGCGCTGCGCAAAGCCGACTGGATCACGAACGCGCTGAGCGCGGTGAAAGCCAACCGGTATCCGCGCGTCAAAGCGATGGCCTACTGGCACGAAAGCAGCTGGGTGCCGCGCGGAGACAACGACATGCGCGTCGACTCCAGCGTTTCGGCGCTGCGAGCCTACAAAGACGAGATCGCCGACCCGTTCTTCCTGTCGTCGATCCAGCTTCAAAACCAGTAAAGAACTCATGAGCTGACCGGGACCGAGGCCGCTAAAGCCTTGGTCCCGGTTTTGCACGCATAGGATTGTTCAGCTCGTCGAATTGGGAAAACCAAGGAGGAGTTATGGCAAGAGTCCTCGCGCATCCGGGACGAATGCACTGGCATGCACCTTCGGCTCATTTTTGGCATACATTGGGTTTGGCCGCGCTCTGGCTGGTCATCATCAGCATCGGCGTCGTCC
>JAYVBB010000060.1:0-6809 GCA_043750715.1 Pseudomonadota bacterium
GTTATGCCGTCGACGGGGTCAAGCGCATGCAAGCGTTGATCACCGACCTCCTGCTGTACTCCCGCCTGAGCACGAAGGGCCTGGAGTTCGCGCCGGTGAACTGCACGGAAGTCTTGCAACAGGTCCTGGCCAATCTGTCTCCCCTCGTCGCGACCTCGAATGCCAAGATCGACTTCGACGCCTTGCCGTCGGTCAACGGGGATCCGGTGCAGCTGACCCAGCTCTTCCAGAATCTCTTGAGCAACGCCATCAAATTCCGGCGTCCTGACGGCCCCTGTCGCATTCATCTCAGCGCCAAGCGGGACGACGACGCGTGGCACTTTCAAGTGACGGACAACGGCATCGGCATCGATCTGCAGTATGGCGAAAAGATTTTCGTCATCTTCCAGCGCCTGCATGGGCGGGAGGAATACGCCGGGACGGGAATCGGTCTGGCAGTATGCAAAAAAGTGGTCGAACGGCACCACGGGCGGATCTGGGTGGATTCGAAGCTCGACGAAGGCTCGACTTTTCACTTCACGGTCCCGGTCCTGGAGACTCATGCATGAGTCGGGACAGAGCCGTCGACATTCTGCTCGTCGAGGACAGCCCGGGGGACGTCCGCCTGACGATCGAAGCCCTGAAAGAAGGCAAGGTCCGCAACACCTTGAACGTGACGCGCAACGGAGTCGAAGCGCTGGACTACCTGTTCAAACGGGGCAAATTCAAAGACGCCACCCGGCCGGACCTCATTCTTCTGGATTTGAACCTGCCCAAAAAAGACGGACGAGAGGTCCTCGCCGAACTCAAGGCCGACCCCGACCTCCGGCGCATTCCGGTCGTCGTTTTGACTACGTCCCGAGCCGAAGACGACATCCGGAAAACCTATGACCTCCACGCAAACTGCTACATAACGAAACCCGTGGACATGAACGAGTTCATCAACGTGGTCAAGGCAATCGACTCGTTCTGGTTTGCGATCGTTCAGCTGCCGGAGCGTTGAGGCCCGTCGATTTTCCCGCGAAGGCTGCGACGACTCGAGTCAACACGTCGCAAGAAACCGGTTTCGTCAGGTAGTGGGCGAAGCCGGCTTCGCGACACAAGTCGCTCTCCCCCTTCATGGCATGGGCAGTCAACGCGATCACAGGTCGGAGGTACCCCCCAGCCCGAAGCTTGGCCATGGCTTCGTATCCGTCGAGAACCGGCATCTGAATGTCCATCAGGACGACGCCGAAGGCGCCGAGAAAAGCCGCTTTACAACCAGAAAGTCCGTCGTTGGCAATGGCGACGCGCGCCCCGCGGGATCTTAGAAGCGTTCCGTACAGGACCTGATTGTCCTCGATGTCCTCGACGAGGAGAACGTCAATGCCGGCCAATGGCAATACCCCTGACGGTGGCGCCGTGTCGACACCCGTGATCCCCCGGACTCCAGCTGGTGTCGCAGGCGGATTGGCCCTTGCGCTGACTCCCTGCTTTCCGTCCAAGAGAATACGGAACCGCTCCTCGCTTGCGAAAGCCATGACCCACCCCGCTAGATCGGCTCAATCAGTGACAAAAACGGGCGACCTCGTAGCCTGACTTAAACCGAGAGTGCGGCAGGAGAACGCTGAAGTGCCGCCAATTCTGCACGAACGGCCGCTTCGTCTGCCCGGTCGTGCCCCAAGGCCATGCGAACGACGAACGTGGTCTGGTCCCCCCGGGGGGCCCGGCACTGAACGACCCGGACATGAAAAGTTTGGACGTCTCCCGACTTCTTTCCGGGAACGCGAAGAGTCAGATCCTGTCCAACGGCCAGCGGCACGCGGGAAATCATGGTCGCGCGGTGGTTCGACAACGAGCGAAGATAGGCGGTGCCTGCGGCCGCAGCGCCGCCGGACTCGGGAACGAATCGGACCTTCACAAAGAGGTCGTCGATGTGGTTGCCGCTACCCCTGTGTCCGGCGGGAGTGCTGGCGAGTGCAAGCAGAAAGTACATGCCGACGAGGATCACGACTGTCGTTCCCGCCCATCGAGGAATCGACGACTCTGGTGGCTCTATCGCCTTGAAACTCACGGCCGCTTCGTTGTTTCCATAGGTCACGTCTCCGAGCTTGACGCTGGCGAACGCCAGTAGCATCGCAATGACAATCATGATGAATCGCGCTCTCATGGCGTTTCCCCCGCTCCAACCCGAGATTGCAGGGAGCGTGCCACGTCAGGCTGTGGCGTTTGACGCAATGAGGTTTGGCACCGCTCTTGCGACGGAGTGATCATAGGGAGGGCCGTAATGACTTCGAACGCTTCACTCATCAAGAAATTCAGGACTGTCTGCTGCGCCGTGCTCGTGGCCAGCCTGCTTCCGCTGGGATGCGCCCACTCCGGAGGGGCCCCGGCGCCGGTGGGCTATCCCGGACCCCCGCGCCTGGTCCCTGCGCTGCCTGGGGAAATGCGGACTCTGGGCTCGAGCGGTCCGCTCTTCGTTCAGCGACCCTGCGTGACGGCGGACTCCGTGTCCCTTCCCGGCAGGAATCAGCCGCAGGTCGAGTTGGGCCTCGCCTTTTGGAGAACCCGTAACTCAGCCGCCACCTTTCAATCCGTACCCTACGCTGGATATCGATGCGGCTCCCACTGACGAAGTCCCGCTCGACCTGCAGGTGAACGTTTAGGCACGGACGCGAGCTGCTCAGTTCGTCGCCTCGTCATAGATTCGACTCAGCTCCCCGAAGAACCCGGTCAATTGCGGCGGTGTCTGCGTCCAGAGAAAGTCCGGGTGATCCGTTCCTTGCCACTCGCCGCCGAGGATTTCGCCCTCGGCGCTCAATTCCAATGTGTACTCGTACGTCCGGCGGCCGACCTGACCTGGGAAGTTCGCGAAGGGTAGCGGTTCCCAGCATCGCCAAATTTGCGCGAAATGCTGCAGTCCGCCTGGCATGGCGAATGCAGCATCGAGCCCAAACCCGTTCGGCGAAAGGAACGACGATGTCTCGCTTCCAGGACAGAACAGATGCCGGTTGGCAGTTGGCACGAAAACTCTCGTTCTTGAAAGGCAGAGACGACGTCGTCGTGATGGCCATGGCGTACGGAGGCGTTCCCGTCGCTTACGAGATAGCTCTATCGATCCGCGCCCCACTGGACGTCCTGAAGGTTAAGAAGTTGCTCGTTCCAGGGAGCGAAGAGCTGGCGATAGGGGCCGTCGCGCCGGGAGGCATCCGCGTACTCGACACCATTCTGGTACAAGACATGGCACTGTCATCGCAGGAGATTCAGGATCTCGCGGCGACGGCCGGCGAGGCAGTCGAAAGGGAGCAGCAGGAGTTCAGAAAAGATCACCCTGGCGTGGACGTCGCCGGCAAACAGGTCGTCCTGGTGGACGACGGAATCGCGACCGGTCTCACGATTCACGTGGCCGCGCGGCGTTTGAAGGCTTTGGGAGCGGCGAAAATCCTCGTCGCCGTACCAGTCATACCCGAATCGAGCTTGGCGGAAGTCAGAGCGGAGGTCGATGCCGTCGTCTTCCTTGCCACGCCCGAACCGTTTTGCGGCGTAGCGAACTGGTACTACGACTTCACTCCTGTTCCTGACGTCGAAGTCAAAAAACTGCTTCATATCGTCCGGGACCTCGGCCCGCCGCCCGTTTCGGTGAAGGGTAGCCAGGACTTGGCCTTGTAGAGTCAAATCACGCACCAGGCCCTGGCATGACCTTTGCGAAGTGCTGGGAGTGCGATGATGCACGGAGGACTTCTTCATGGTCGACGTCAAGCCCGCAAATCTCCATTTCGCCGCACCTGAAGAAAACGTGCGTACCGTGCTCGACCGCATGAAAAGGCATGGCATCCGCCATTTACCCGTGGTCGAAGGCAATCGCCTCGCCGGGATCCTGTCCGATCGAGACTTGCTGCTACACGCCTGGTCGGGACACAGCCATGAGTTTCCCGACGACCTGACTGTCCGTGACGTCATGACTCGCGACGTCGTCACCGCGCGCTACGGCACGCCTCTTTCGGAAATCGCGGGCATGATGCTCTCCCGCAAGGTGGACTCGATTCCGCTGCTCGGACCGGAAGAAACCGTCGTCGCAATCGTGACGTCGACGGACCTGGTTCGTCTGATAGCGGAACGACGCGGCGAATTGAGCCAGCTCGAACATACCCCGGAATTCATGAACCAGTTCCGCTGGGACATGCCGGAGATCATTTAACCTTCAGGGAGATCGCAGATGGTTTTTCGCACCTGCTTCAACATGGGCAAATGGGATCGAATCACCCGTTTTCTGGCCGGCCTGAGCTTCATCGGCATTGGCATCGGGGGCGGCAACAACCTCCAACTGCTCGTTCTCGGCGGCGTCGCAAGCCTGACTGCAGCTGCCGGTCTTTGCCCCTTCTACCTGCCATTCGCCTTCGAAACTTTGGACGATGACGTCCGCGCGGCAACCGACCAGACGACTGCGCTCAAGAAAGCCGCCTGATGAGCCGCCCAGCAAATGGTAAGGCCGTCTGCCAAATTTGCGGCTACGCCAAACGACGAGCCGAGCTCGTCCCCGCCGAACTGGTGCGCGGCGGGACGGTAGACTACATCAAGAGAAAGCACGAAACCTTCGACACCACTGGTTTCATCTGCTTTGACGACCTCAACTTTTTTCGCACGACTCACATTCAAGACCTGATGACCACCGAGCGTGGCGAGCTTTCTGCGGTAGAAGTCGGCGTGCTCGAAAGCCTCCATCAGCACGACGTCGTGACCTCCGACGTCAACCGGGCCTTCGAAGGATCCCAGACGATCGGCGACCGCATTTCTGATCATGTCGCAACCTTCGGCGGCAGCTGGAAATTCATCATCGGATTCGGCGCGGCTCTGGTGCTCTGGATGGCTTTCAATTCTCGCCCAGGAACGCCGTCTTTCGACGCGTTTCCCTTCATATTTCTAAATCTCATCCTGTCTTGCCTGGCTGCCATTCAAGCCCCTGTCATCATGATGAGTCAAAACCGCCAAGAAGCGAAGGACCGCCTGCGTTCCGAGCATGACTACAGCGTCAATTTGAAAGCCGAGCTGGAGATCCGCAATCTGGCCACGAAGGTGGATCTACTGATCTCCCACCAATGGCAGCACCTGCTCGAGATCCAGCAGATTCAAACTGACATGATGAACGAACTGCTCAAAGCCATCCCAAAGACCAAATAGGCGATGGGAGTCGCTGCCTTCGACTAAGGGCTATGCGGACTCCAGCCTGCCGCCTCCAGGCGCCTCTTGATTTCATCCCTTGCGTTGCGGAAAGCCTCTAGCCTTTGGACAGGAGTTCCCTCCACTGCAGCGGGATCGGCGATTGGCCAATGCAAGCGCCGGGCATTGCCCGGGAGTACAGGGCAGACTTCTTCCGCGCAAAGGGTCACGACCAGATCCATGCGGGAAACGTCGATATCCGAGGCTGCTTTCGATTTTTGATGGGAGATGTCGATAGCCAGCTCCTTCAAAACTTCGACGGCCAGCGGGTTGACGAAGGAGGGCTTGGATCCCGCGCTCTGGATTCTGCCATTACTCCCGAGCAGGACCCGGGCCAGACCCTCGGCCATTTGACTCCGCGCGGAGTTGGCGACGCAAAGAAAGAGAATGTTCATCAGCAGCATCCTTTCGCGCTCTTCGGACCGTCTTCGGGCTCGCAGCGGACGTAGCGATAGACGAGCGCCGCAGCGACCGCGCCCAGCATCGGTGCGACCAGGTACAGCCAATGGCGCGACCAAGCGTCGTTGACGAGAGCCGGGCCGAACGAGCGGGCGGGATTCATGGACGCCCCGGTAAGGGGGCCTCCCACCAGAGCCGCGATACCCACCATTCCCCCGATGGCCGCACCAGCCATGATGCCGACGGCCCGGGCGTCGGTAGCCACCGAAATGATGACGAACATCAGAAAAAACGTCAGCACCAATTCCCAGGTGAATGCAATGCCGAGGGGAACGGTCGGCACCGTGACGCCGAGCGCCACAGCCGACGGAAACGTCGCGCTCAAGACGGCGCTCGCCGCCGTGGCGCCGCAAAGCTGCGCTACCCAGTAGGCCGGCACCTCCCGCCACGGAAACTGCCGGGAAATGGCGAAGCCCAACGATACGGCTGGGTTGAAATGCGCTCCCGAGATATGGCCTAGGGCATAGATCATCGTCGCGACGGTCAGGCCGAACGCTAGCGGCGCCGCACCGGGAGCGGCGCCGCAGCCGAAAAGGACGATGGCGAACGTACCCATCGCTTCGGCGCCGGCTTTAGCAGCAAGATTCCTTCGGATCACAACTACAGCAGCTTTCGCACTCACAGGTTTTGCCTTCTTTCTTGCATTCGCACGGTTCGGTAGCCATGTTTGCCTCCCATGGTTAAATTCCGAGGTCCCGCATGAGACCTCGCCAATACTCCAGAGTTGCGGGATTGACGCAGTAGCAACGTTTGGGACCGTCGATCGAGCCCTGCACGAGAGTTGCCTCTTTCAAGATGCGCAGGTGTTCGGAAACCGTCGACGGTGCCAGGTCGAATTCGCTCGCGAGGTCTCCCGAGATGCACGTGCCCTTCTCGATCAGCTTCCGCACGATCCTGACGCGCGCGGGGTGACCCAGCGCTTTGCAGATCAAGCCGAAGTCGTCTTCGGGGTTACCCGTCGCGGGAAACTTTTCCGGGGCACAGCAGGCTTGGCGCATGGCTCGGTCTCCTTATTTCGTTATTCGTCGAAATACGAAACAGACTCAAGGAAAATTTTTAACATATTGATAATAATATATAAATTTCGATATCATTGTTTCTACCCAACGACCGATACGCCGTACATGAAAACGACTTTCGCCCTGCTTCTATTGATCATCGCCGCGACCCCTGCC
>JAYVBB010000061.1:0-2079 GCA_043750715.1 Pseudomonadota bacterium
ACCCCCTCGAAATCGGCACCTTTCCTCCCCGGTCGCCGCTAGGAGCACTCCTCAAATGAACGTCTTCTCGAAGTCCCTTTTGGTCATCGGTCTTTCGACCGCCTGCGCCTGCTCGAGCCCCCAGCCGGATCTGAGCACGCCGCAGTTCGACTCCGCCCACTCGATCGCCCTCGACGGCGTGATTCACGGCGGCCGGATCATCACTCTGCGCGACGACGCCCAGACGATCGAATCCGCGATCAAAGAGCAACTCTGGTACACCGTCGGTGAACTCAACGGCCTGAACGGCGTCGCCGACATGCGTCGCACGCTGATCTCCGTCGCCTCCAAGACGGCCCGCGAAGACGGCATGTTCGACGTGTCCTACGAAGCGCAGCTCTTCGTCGCCTGGCCGAGAGCCACCGCTTTCCCCGCTACCTTGGACATGATCATGCCGGCGCGCGGCGACTGGGAAGGCCTTAGCGCCTTCTTCGACGCCTACGGCGCCGACGAGCACCGCGGGAAGAAATGCCTGGCTTGGGAAGCCCACGAAGTCGAGCAAAGCCTGCTCTGGTACTACTACCGTCCTCTGAAGGACGGTTGCCCGCTCACCGACGCGCAACTCGACGACGCCAACATCGTCGCCCGCGTGCCGATGACGCTCGAGCTCAGCACGGAAAACACGGAAAACAAAGCGCCCGAGTACGGTAAAGTCTGGGAAGACGGCAAGCTCGTCGTCACCGCGATCTTCGGCAAGTACGAGTCGGGCGCGACCGACGACGGCGACGCCGGCATCTCGGCCTTCCAGGAAACCTACGCGGACCTCCTCGCCAACTTCGGCGTGCCGACGTCCACCAATCTGGCCGAAGGCCAGCTGCCTGACGCGTTCCACGACGAAGTGGCCCTGACGTTTGCCACGGCCTCCGGCGACCTCGACGTCCAGCTGTTCCTGGTCAACGGCATCCGCGAAGTCGATCAGGACTTCATCACCAAGTACAACGCCCGTACGCAGATCTCGGACTTCGTCAGCTACAGTGGCCACTCCGGTCTCGGCGCCAACATCCGCGCCATGGCTCGCATGGGCTCCTTCGTCGCCGGCCAGTACCAGATCTTCATGATCAACGGTTGCGACACGATGGCTTACGTCGACTACGCGATCCGGGACGCCCACCAGGCCGCCAACCCGACCGCCGGCCCGAACAAGTACTTCGACATGATCACCAACGCGATGCCGAGCTACTTCCACGCCAACTCCCGCGCCAACATGGCGGTAATCAACGGCCTGATCAGCAAGACGGCCACCTACCGCCAGATCCTGTCGGGCTTCGACTTCAACCAACGTGCTGGCGTTACCGGAGAAGAAGACAACAACTGGCCTGAGGCTTTCTAAAGACATTCTTAGGTCTCGAACGCTAAAAGGCTCCGTAACAGGGGCCTTTTTATCTTTTCTATGACTTCTTTCTATCCCGTTATTAAACCCGCATAAGTCCGACCGAAATTGCGCGAATACGGGTTGCGGTCCCGGACCGGAAATACTAAAGGGAACCGCGAATCACCGGAGCTGCTATCAAAATGGACTGTCTGCACTTCATCAAGACTCAGCACGACGTACTCAGGGCGGCCTTGGCCGGTCTGATGGCGGCGGACGGGGTCAAAGTCCGCCGGACTCTGGCCGACGACTTGGCGCGCGACGTTCAGGTCTACCTCGCGCTGGAAAAAGAGTATCTATACCCCGAAATTGCTGGCCTTTTCCCGGGTGCCGACATCGTCGCCGCTGCAGGTACCGCTAACGGCCAGGCTCTCGTCCGACGCATCAAGGCGATCAAAGCCCTGGTCGCGAAGAACGTCGCCGAGCAGGACGCCTACCCCAAACGCCTCAAGGAGTTCGAAGAGGCGCTCCTCAAGCATTTTGAGCATGAAGAACAGATTCTTATGCCGAAAATGCGAGCGATGATCCGAACCGAGGACCGCGAGGACCTGGGCCAGGTGTTCCTGGAGGTGCAGTCGGAGGTTCTGGCTTCTCTCACCGAGGGCGAAGCCAGCATCAAGGGCCGCAAACGCGCCTGATCCGGGCGTAGATGATCTTGACGGGCCCCGTGC
>JAYVBB010000062.1:0-8765 GCA_043750715.1 Pseudomonadota bacterium
CCGCCAGCTGAAAGAGATCGTCCGGGAGCGCCTGATCGCCGAGATCGACCACAAGAACCTGAACCTCGACGTCGCCTGGATGAAGGGCGCGAACCCGACGACCGAGGTCTTCGCCGAGAAGATCTGGGGACGACTCACCGACCTCCTGTCCCGCGAAGCGCCGAAGGCTAAGCTCCACCAGATCGTCCTACAAGAGACACCGAACAACAAAGTCACGCGCACGGCCGACCGATGAAGGAGTTCCGCCTCGACGGTGCGACCGTCGTCGTCACCGGAGCCGGCACGGGAATAGGACGCGCCACCGCCGTCCATTGCGCCATTGCGGGAGCAAAGCGCATCGTGCTCGTCGGCCGCCGGCCCGAAATGCTCGCGGAAACCGGCGCCGAAATCAAGAAAGCCGCACCGTCATGCGAACCGGTGCCCGTGACGTGCGACGTGGCCAAAGCCGCGGACCGTGACGCCCTCGTAAAAAAGCTGGCGACGACCGGAGTCGACGGCCTGGTGAACAACGCGGGGATTTTTTCCGGCGGCAGCCTCGCCCACACGACCGACGAGGACTGGGCCGCCAACCTCGAAGTCAACCTGACGGCGCCGTTCGCTTTGACGCGCGGCCTGTTGCCGCTGCTCGTAAAAAGCAGGAACGCCGCGGTCGTCAACGTCAGCTCGACGCTCGCCGTGAAGCCGATTCCCGACACGGCCGCGTACAACGCGAGCAAGGCGGGGCTGATTCAACTTTCCCGGACGCTTGCGCTCGAGCTCGGACCAAAAAAAATCCGCGTGAACTGTGTTCTTCCCGCGGTCGTCGACACGCCGATGTACCGCGGCCGCTACAGTGACGACGCGTCATACAAAGCTGGCGTCACCGAGATCGGCAAATTCCATCCGATCGGCCGCATCGGCGAGCCGAGCGACGTGGCACGCGCCATCCTGTTTCTCTTGAGTCCCGCGGCATCATGGATCACCGGGGTCAGTCTCCCCGTCGACGGAGGCATGCTATGTACTTGAGTTCTTTCGCGCCGCTCCTGGCAAGCGTCGTGCTCGCCGTCAATCCTTCCGTCGTAAAGACGAACTCGGCCTGGACGGTCGACGTCACCGGGCTTCAGCCCGAGCAAGCGGTGACCTTTACTCTCGAGAGCGCCGCGGCGGACGACGGCGCGCGGTTTCGGTCGACTGTCGACGCCCGGGCCGACGGCAAGGGAGAGGTGCACCTCGCGGATCCGATGCGCATGCTGCAACTCCTCCGATGGCAAGGAACCGCCGAGTCGGATTGGCGACTGCTTTCGCATCTCGAACTCAAGGCTTCCGTCGACGGGGAGGCCGTCGCGCAGCAAGGCATCGACCGCTTTCGTTGCGGCAGCCAGCGAGACGTAGCTTACGAAACCGTGGTGACCAATGGTCTGGACGGTGTCTACATCAAGCCGGCAGGTCGTCCGGCGATCGGCAAAGTCCTGGTGCTGAGCGGCTCGGGCGGCGGCATGGACACCTTCCAGGCGTGCGAATTGGCACGGCAAGGGTATGCGGCGTTCGCTTTGGCTTACTTCAAACAGGGACAGCTGCCCGAAACCCTCGTGCGCATTCCGCTCGAATATCTCGAGCGCGGCATCGACTGGTTGCGAGCCAAAGATTGGGAGACGCAGGCCGTGGCGGTCTGGGGAGCGTCACGGGGTGGCGAACTGGCTCTGCTGCTCGGTGCGACCTTCCCCGCGAAAGTCCAAGGCGTGATCGCGGTCGTGCCGAGCGGCCTCGTCTGGGCGGGCCTGCCGGGCGACGGCTCGTCCGTCGCGGCATGGAGTTACCGGGGCCAGGACGTTGCGTACGTGCCGTCGCGCTCCGAAGGCTGCGTCGACACTCGCCATCCTCCTTACGCGTTGCGTCCCCGGTTCGAATGCAGCATCAGGCGGGCGGACTCCGCGGAGCTAGAAGCCGCGACGATTCCGGTCGAGAACATGAGCGGCCCCCTGCTTCTGATCTCGGGCGGCGACGACCAGCTCTGGCCGTCCGACACCTTTTCCGCCATGGTCGAGGCCCGGCTCGCCGGCCGCAATTTCCCGCACTCCGTGACGCACCTGAGATACCCGGACACCGGCCACTCGCTGTTTCCGCCGTACTGGCCCACCACCGAGTCGAGAATCTACGGAAACTGGATTATGGGTGGCACGGCGGAGGGTTACGCCTTCGCCTCGGTCGATTCCTTCCGCCGCACTCTTCAATTCCTCGGCGAACTTGGAGATAATGCCTCCATACCCCATTGAATCCGGGTCGGAGGTGTTGGCGCATGCGGAATACGAGCACGATCGGTGCCTGGTCATTGCTATTTCTCGTCGTGGCGGGCTGCAACGTGCGGAGCGAGCCGACCTCCTCGATGAAAGAAGACCCGCTTCCCGTACCGCCCGCGACGGCGACGGAAGTGCGCACGATCCTCGAGAACAAGTGCTACTCCTGCCACGGTGACGACAGCATCGGCTGGGGCGGGATGACGTACGTTACGGATCTCGACGCACTCGTCACCAACGGCAAAGTCGTGCGCGGGACACCCGAGCAGCAGGCAACCTCGCCGATGCTCCTGCGCGTCACCAGCGTCGACAAACCAATGCCTCCCGTCGTGGCTCCGCTGGACGACGCCGGTAAACAAGCGATCACCGCTTGGATCATGGCGGATTCCCCACTGACCGATGCCCAGGGCGCGGAGCATCCGCTCGCTACGGCGGCCAAGGCGACGTTCGAAAAGTCCTGCGGGCTGTGCCACGGCCCGGCCACCCCCGGCACGGGCGAAGGCGCGATCAACTACGTCAGCGACCTCGCGAGGCTCGTACAGAAGAACAAGGTGAAGCGCGGCGACGAGGCCGCGCGGAAGAAATCGCGCGTGCTGATCCGCATCAACAGCGCCGACAATCCGATGCCTCCCGTCGTGGCCTCGCTAGAAGCCGGGGAAGTCGACCGCATCAAATCCTGGATCCTCAACAACTCTCCGTCCGAGTGACGACGCGGCCGGGCGCCAGCGCTCCGCGCCGCGCAAGATAGATTCCTGCAATGATCACTCCGCCCGCGACGAGCTGGCGGGGCGAGAGCGCTTGCCCGAGTATCAGCCAACCGAGGACCGCCGCGGCAGCGGGCTGCAGGACGAGAATGACCGACGCGAGGCCCGCGGCCACGCCCTTCATTCCATATGCGATCAAACCCTGGCCGAAGACCTGCGAAACGAGCGTGAGCCCGAATACGGCGAACCAGGCATTCGCCGTCACCGGCACGAAGTGGCCGGGAGACAGCAGCGCAAACAGCGCCAGAAAAACCGACGAGACGAGCGACACCGCAACCATGACCACTTGCACCGGATAGCGTCCGACGAGCACCTTCGTGCTGAGCTGATACCCGCTGTAGACGAACGCGGTGGACAGGCCCATAAGGTCACCGATCCAGGCGTCGCCTTCGCCGCCGAGGCTCGGCCCGACGAGCACCGCCATGCCGACCACGGCCAGCGCGGCGCCGACGACGAAGATCCGGCCGAAGCGCTCGCCCAGCCAGAAGTAACCGACGATCGGCACCAGCACTGCCGCGAGATTCGCCTCGAGGGTCGAGTTCGCGACGGGAATGTATTCGAAGGACCAATGCCAGATGCCCAGATCCGCGGCGAAGAACAACCCCGGTACGACCAACATCAACCCGGGACGCACGACTGTCCCCTTTCTCACTTCCGCAGATGAGAAGGGAGACAGGCGAGCGTCCCCGACGAACAGCATTATCGCAAAGAAAGGGGTCGCCAGCAGCATGCGCCAGAAAGCGACCGCGACGGGAGACAGCATGTCCTGCGCCGCGCCCTGGTCGCAAAGCACGGCGAGCTTCGCGAACACGGCCGCGAAGCCGATGCCGACCGCTCCGAGAATCAGAGCTAAAAGGTGTCTGGTCAGGTGTTGAACGTCATGCAGGCTGCGACCATGGTGCGGAGGCCGAAGGCCGAGCCGCCGGTGCCGGGATAACCCGTCGCCTGGCAGTTCCAGCCGGTGCCCGCGATGTCGAGATGGCACCACTTGGCGTCGCCCACGAAGTCCTTCAGGAACATGCCGCCCATGATGGTGCCGGCTTTGACGTTCGGCTTGGCGATGTTCTTGAGGTCCGCCGTGTCGCTCTTCGTTTCTTTTTCGAGCTCGGGCCACATGGGCAGCTGCCACATCGGCTCGCCCATCGCTTCCGCGGACTTCAGCACGTGCTGCGCGGACGCCTGATCGTTGGTCATGACGGCGGCACCGACGCAACCCAGGGCCATCAGCACGGCGCCCGTGAGCGTCGCGATGTCGATGACGAGATTCGGTTTGTAGTTGGAAACTGCGTAGTAGAGAACGTCAGCCAGGACCAGGCGGCCCTCGGCGTCGGTGTTCAGCACTTCGATCGTCTTGCCGTTCATCGCGCGGACGACGTCGCCCGGCTTCACTGCGGTGCCCGAGGGCATGTTTTCGGCCGCGCCGACGACGCAGACCACTTTGACCGGCGGCTTCACTTTCGCGAAGTAACGCGCGGCGCCCAGGACGGCCGCGCCGCCCGACATGTCGTATTTCATTTCGTCCATGCCGGCCGCGGGCTTGATGATGATGCCGCCGGAATCGAAGGTCAGGCCTTTGCCGACCAGGGCGACGCACTTGCTGTTGTCCTTGCCTTCGATCTCGATGACGATCGTGCGCGGCTCGATGGCGCTGCCGTCGGCGACGCAAAGGAACGAGCCCATGCCGAGCGCTGTCATCTGCTCTTTGTCGAGCGTCTTGCAGTTGAGGTTCAGGTCGCGCGCCATGTCCTTCGCGATCTCGGCGAGCTTGACGGGCGTCAGGTAGTTGGCCGGAGCGTCCTGCAGAAAGCGCGAGAAGATTTGCGCCTTCGCGAACTCGATCACTTCGTGGACTTTGTCGGCCGGCGCGTCGCCGCCCGCGAGCGAGATCTGCGTCGGCCAACGCGAGAGGTCCTTCTTGCGCGTGCCTTTGAAGCCAACCTGGGCATACAGGCCCTGGGTATAACCGTCGAGGACGTCGAGCGCCGACAGGCCGTCGGCCTGGGTGAGCGCGACGTGGCCGAGCTTCAGCTCCTTGGTCGCCTTGGCGGCGTCGAGGCCGTACTGGCGCGCGATCTGGCGCGCCGACACTTTGGTCGAGTTGAGCGGCACGAGGGTGTAACCCGCGCCGTCCACGGTGACGTGGATCGAGCCGGCGCTCGTGCGCCAGCCGAGAGCCTTGGCGGCGTCGGCCAGCTTCTTGCTCAGCTCCGCGGGAAGCTTCGGAGCGTTAATGCTGAATAGATCCTTGTCGCCGTCCTGCGTCTTCACGGAAACCACATGGTGCGCGCCGGCAGCCGTCGCGGGACCGGCGGCAACGCTGACTTTTTCCAGCCAGTCGGTGACGTCGGGTTGCAGGGACTTCCATGATTCGTTGGCTAAGGCGTGACGCATGCTGAGAATCCTTCCTGACGAGATGAAGCGCGAACAAATGTGCAATCGTTCTTACTAGATGCGGTCGCAATGAGCAAGCACGCCACCCGCCGGGGAGGCTCGTTTTCAGCCGCGAGCCTTCCGGCGCTGCGGGAAATGGCGCGGCCTAAATCCGCCGAAACACGGTGGTATCCCGGCGTTCTCAAGCGTTTGCGGCCCGGGGCCGAAGGCAATTGAAAGCTCAACTAGAGGAACCCAAACATGCATAAGCGCAGCCATTTATGGCTCGGTCTAGCCATGGCCTCGACGTTTTCCAGCGTCGCCCTGGCCTCGGAGGCCGCCGACTACGTTTCGGCGTTTGGACGCGAGGAAGAGCCGCAGTCGGACGTTGCGACCGTCGCTCCCGCCTCGCCGGAAGACGCCGCCGCGCCGCTTCGCGACGTCGGCTCCTTCCCGGTGCGCGTGCGCCGTGGCGAGAAGGACGGCATGGACTGGGCCGACGTCGGTCATCGCAACTACGTGCCGAAACCGGTCGTGAAGAAGTTCAAAGCCGGCACCTGCACTTTCACCGTTTCCACGGGCGACCTCGGCGTGACGCGTTACGAGTTTCGGGAAGACACGCATGAAGTTGCGGTCAATACCGATCCCGTTCTGCGCTTTTCGACCTTAGAGGTGTCGGCGACGCAGGGCCTGCTGGTCAGCATCAATGCCGAGCTCATCGTGGCCCCGCTCGCGGGTTCCGAGCAAGCCTGCAAGGAAAAGTTCACGGGACGCAAAGTCCGGTTCGGTAAGGCCGACATGGAAATGACACAGCTTGCGCTGCAAAGCGAAGGCGCGCCGCAGCCCGACATCGCGGCGGACGTGTACATGGAACAGCACGAAACGGCGGTCTTTCTGACCTGGGACGAAGACGCGAACCGCCTGGAGCTCGTCGGCAAAGGCGGCCTGACCGCTTCCGTCCAGAGCCCGGTCTATCTCGTGAAGCCGCGCGCCGAAGGCGACTACTACCTGACCGTCTCGCCGAAGCTCGGCATCGAACGCGCCAAGAAACGCTAAACTAGAGCGCCGCCTTCGGCGTCGTCTTCGGCGAGGACCACGATGCGGTCGCCGGCCGTGAAGATCAGCGGCTGGGTCTGGTTGGGGTTCAGCACAGGCAGGGAACCTGGACGATAGGCCCCCATGGCGACTTCCCCTCGCCTGCGGGCGACCTCCTGAACGGCCAACCAGGAAGTTGGTCGTCCCGCTACCGCATAGGCCGCCGCATCCTTGAGATAGATTTCGTTGCCTTCGGGACTGAAGAGGTCATCGAAAACGGCGTTGAGCTCGCGGCGCTCGGACACCTGAGCCAGGAGCATGCTGGTGATTTCGGTCGAAACGACGAAATCGGTCGAAGCGTCTCCCGAGATGAGCTCCTTGGTCCGCGGGTCGAGGATCTCGCTGATGAGGCGGGGTTGGCGGGATGCCGGCCGACTCTTGACGATGTCGCGCACGAGAAGCAGTGTGATGACGGTGCGGGCATCCGCCTCCTGGACTTCGACGGTATCGTCGGCGAGGATCAGGACGGCGTCGAAATCGGCGGCGCAGATCCTGGCTAGATCGGCGGGGTTCGCCGTATCGCCGGCGACGGCTTCGACCCTCAAATGCTTGCGGTCCACCCGGCAAACGGCGTCGAGCTCCTGCTGGTGCTCGCTGGTCATGATCTGAACGACCGAGCCTTCGGCGGCATAGTTGTCGAACTCCGCCACCAGACGCGTCAAATCCGAGCGGTAGCCGCAAATCAACAACCGCTCCGCCGCGGGTTTCCTCGGCTGGGTCGTCGGCACGTTCGGAACCGTGGTGGTCCGCGGCGCGTTCGCCCGCAAGGAAAACGTGTCGTCGTCCTCGGCAAGAACGACCAGCTCGTCCTTGGCGGACAACACATAAGATGAGGGAGGATTGAGGAGAACCTTGGGCTCGGCTTGCCCCTGCACGGACCTGACGCCCACCAACGCGGCGTCATAAAGGATGCTCTGCAGGCTGCCGAAAGTCTTGCCTTCCAGATCCGGAAAATTCTGGAAATAGAGTTCCGAGCCCTGGTAGCTCAGGATGTCGCTGTAAACGCTGGCCAAGCCATTCTGCCGCGTCGTCTGCACCATGAGACGCGCCAGGACGTCGCGCATCGCGACGACCTCGACACCGCCTTGGCCCAGACGATCAATCACGGCTTTTTTGCCCTCGTCCACGACTTCGACCACGGCATGGTTGTTCTTCAAGGCTCCCGGCACGCGCCGCAATGCCAGCAGGGTCTTGATCACTGCCATGTCGCTGTGCTTGGCTGCGTCGGAATCTCCGTCCGTTTCGTCGATGGCTGGGACGATGATGCTTCGCGCCCTTCCCGCGCCGACTTTGCGCAGATCGGAGGGCGAAAAGATCGAGCCCTGACGAACGACCACCCGGGTTCCACCCATGTCGGGTAAACGGTCACGAACCTGTTCTTCGACTTCCGTTTTGTCCCGTTCGGAAAGGATCACCACGGCCGCGTGCCCGCGACTCGCATTGGCAACTCGAAGCTCCCGCAAGATCGGAAATATTTTTTCGCCGAATCCAAGGATTAGCGTATGGCCGGAGTCGATGACCGGACTCTTGCCCTTCTGCAAATCCTCCAGCTTCTCGCCGACGGTGGATCCGACCAGTCCAATGAGCAACGCGACGACGAAGATTCCAGCGAGCGTCGCCAGGACTCCCACCAAACGGACCAGGGTGCCTTGGTCGCCGGTGACGGTCCCCGAGTCGATGACGTGACCCATCGCCCACCACAGGGCTTCGAAAAAGTCCGTCTTCATGCCTGAATCTTGGGCACTGAGCGCCATTGCAGCCAGGCCTGAGATCAGGACGGCGAGGCAGGACAGCGCGAACAGGAGTAAAAATCGCGAGAGCGGGCCTTTCGACAGGAACAAATCGAGGTGATAGCGCACCTTGTCGAGACGTGTCACATCGTCGAGATTTGCCGTCATGGGCCGAACTCGCAGAGAAATCTGGTGGACCGTGGCTTCGTATTTCGAGCATCCTAGCAGAATGGTTCAGCTTCCGAAAGCACTCGCCCGCAGCATTTGGGACACGGCGGGATTCGTCTTCGCCTCGCTTTTCGGCTTCGCCTTTTTGCTCGGCGCGGAGAATCTCGACCCCGGCTCCTGGCCGAAGCTCGCCCTTTGCCAATTCGAGAATCTGGCGTTCTCGGGGCTCGGCGGGCTCGGCGTCCTGTGGATGGCGGGACCCCGCGGCATCCGGCGCGCGTACGCAACCCTTCTCGCCGTCGTGCTGCTCTATTTGGCGATCGATCAGGTGTTCTACCGGATCTTCTTCGACCATTTTCAGGTCG
>JAYVBB010000063.1:0-5575 GCA_043750715.1 Pseudomonadota bacterium
GTTCCAGCCGTAATAAACGCAAAGGACGTTCGCCATCCAGCTTCCAAGCAGATAGCCCAGCGCAATAGCGCCCCTGTTTCGTCGTCTGCGACGCCTTCGCTGTGATCGATGAATACCCGCGTCGGATAGTGCAAGGACGGATCGAATTCCACCTTCAGCTCGTCCGGACGGCGGTCCGCCCATTCGATGGCCTTGTCGAACAGTTCCTCGATCGACAACACGTCGTCGTCGTCCAAGGGAACCTCGACCCACGAGGGGTCCTTCTGGTCCTCCTCGTACTGCGGGCGCTCGGCTTTCGTGACGGCTCCCGCCGCGACGGCAATACGGTAAGTCGGAACGCCGCAAAAACAGTTCCAGTCGAGCTCGTAGGAAAACGCCGCCGGTTGGCGGGACTGCCAGAGCTCCCGATTGGACCTGACCTCCGCTTTGACGCCTTCGTAAGTCGGACGCTCTTCCTTTTTATCGACCGGTACCATCGCCCCGCACCCGCTAATGACGAACGTCAACACCAGTACACGCATCATGCCGCACCTCCTGTCACCATGTTCGGCACATGAGACGAGGAACGGGGCGAAATGCCGCGCTTTCCGTATTCACGCGTATTCCGGGCGCCTCAGGGGCGCTGGCCGATCAGAAGGGAGTGCTGATTCCGCTCGATCTCGACCTTGAAGCCGGCCCGACCCATCGCTTTGGCAAACAGCGGATCGGAGTCCGCCGACCAGTAGACGACCGTGCCTCGCTTCTTGAGCGCCGCGTAGACCTGGGCCAAGCCGTCTTTTTTGTAGAGATTCTTGTTGCCCTCGGTGTTCATCGCCGTAGTGTTGTTGTCCACATCGAGGAGGATCACGTCGAAGGCCGAGGAGCTGGACCGGATCAAATCGTAAACGTCGGTCACGACGATCTTCGTCCGCGGGTCCGCGACGGCGTCCGCCGCCAGGGGGTAGGCCCTGTTCTTGTTCCACTCGATCACGGGAGGCATCAACTCGGCCACCGTCACGCGGGCGTCTTTGCCGAGGTTTTTGAGTGCGGCCCGCAGAGTGAATCCGAGGCCCAGGCCTCCGATCAAGACGCTGATGCCCGGTTTGGTGATCAACGGCGCGCAGGCCACTTCGGCCAGCCGGTCTTCCGAGACGTGACGCCGGGTCGACATGAGTTCCCGGCCGTCGACGTAGATCGCCCAGTCCCGGTCGTGACGGACCAGCGACATGGTCGTTCCGTTGGGAGCTGCGGCGGTTTCGACGGTCTCACGCTTTTTCATAGGCGCCGCTTATACAACTCTGGCACGGAACGTGAAATGGGGGATTTGTCGTTCGTTTTAGGAGGAAATCATGTCAGCCACGACTCCCGCCAAGAGAATCCCCCACCATGTGCCGAGTGGCGGGGATCATATCAATAGATCCTATGTGACTCTGGCCATCTGCGGCTGGATCTTCCTCGCCGCCTGGCTCGTCTGGGTGCTGTGGTTCGGCAGCGCTCTCCCGGCTTAAAGGTCACCCGGAAACGTCAGGATTTGCTGGGCAACCGAGGCTGCGCTGGTGGTAAGCGCCAGGTTCGTGGAGAGCGGCAGAGGGACCGTCAGGGACCCGCTGGTCGTCTCTCGCAGAAACGTGACGGCGCCCTCAATCCGATACGAAATGTCTCCGGCACAATACTCGACGGGGGCTACCGCCATCTTGGCCCGGACGACGACCACCGCTCCTTTCGTTACCGATTGCACGTCGAGGATGCGGCCGTCCAGAATCCGCCCGGTTTTACGCTCGATGCGGAACCCCGCACCGTGCTTCGGCCAGGCGCCAGGCATACCAGGCAACACCTGGTCGGGCGCCAAACGCCATTCGCGCTGCACGAACAAAGACGGAGAGAGTTCGCTCTCGGAGAGAATCGCGCGGGTCGAAGCCATCGCTGCGGCCAAACGGGCGTGAGCCGCTTGCGACGCGTCGAAAGATTGCTCGAGCGCTTCGCCGAGGACGAACGCAGCCTGGCGCACGTCTAGCCAACCGCGTTGCGCTTTGGTCACGCGTTCCTTGAGATCACCGCAGTCGATCATGGGCACGGCAGCAGCCGCCTCGGTGCAGGGGCCGTCGCAGGACAGGGGCCGCGAAGCCGGAAGCTCCAGCCAATGGTCACCCAGAATGTCGTTCAGCGAATCGATGACCGGGCGATTGTCGCCGCCGTCGAGGGACGCGAGGGGACGGAACGGGCCGGTCAAAAGCAAAGCGAGCAGGATCGGGTTCACGGGGGAGTTCCTTTCAACACGGCTTTCACCGTCGTATGCGCATTGGTCCGCCAGGCGGTGAACGATTCGTCGTAGATGCCGACGTCGAGAGTCAGGTAGCCCGCGAGCTCGACCTCGCGGCCCTCGCTGCAGATCTGCACGGGAGTCGCGTCCATCGCGAAGCGGAGACCCCGGCCGGAAGCGCTCGGCAGGCTTTCGATGCCGCCGAGATCGGTAACCTGTCCTTGGCCGGCTTTCCAAATGTAGCCCCGCACCGTCGCTTCGTTCATGTCGAGCGAAAGGCCCTGGGCAACCCAAGTTCTCGGCCAGCCCGCGAGTTGGCGCGCGGGAGCCGCCGTCCATTGGAAGACGACCTTGCGGTCGATCTCCTTGAAGGACGGCGGGTACGACCGGCGGATCAGCGCCGTCTGCTCGTTGAGATGGCGGATCAGCGTGTTCAAATCGGCGAGCAGCGTCCCGAAGCGGTCCGTGCCTTGCGCGCCCTGAAGCTCTTCCGTCATTTCGCGGAGCCGCGTCGTCCCTGCTTGCAACTCCGCCCAGGCCGCGGTCGCGATCGCCAGGCCGGCGCGCACCGTCTCACAGGTTGGGAGATCCGCGCCGAAATGCTTCGGCTCGAAACTAGCGACCGCCGTGAGCTCGAGGCAATCGCCCTGACAGAAGGGCTCCCAGGTTCCCGGCGCCGGCTCGCGCATGACCGTCTGAATCGTCATCATGTTAATCGTCATCGCCATCGTTTGCTCGGCGTCCTGCATCGACTCCACGGCCGGAATCGTGGCGCCGAGGCGGTAGACCGGAATGTCTTCCGGCGCCGTCGGGTCCGCGAAGCAGGGCAGCGGCAGGAGAAGAAGGGCGAGGATCGCCGCGGGGATGCCGTTGATGCTCACGACCGACCGCCGACGAATTGGGCGACGCGGTCGTCGTGTTGGGCTTTGTAAGCTTGGAGCGAAGCTTGCGCCTGCTCGATGCCGAGGCGAAGGTTCCGGGAGCGGAGCGCCAGGAGGCGTTCGAAGACCTTGCCCCAGGCGGTGCGTTCTTCGGTCGACACGCTGTCGTCGTTGAGGCGCGTGATGGCGTTCTCGCGGACGACGTATTGTTGCAGCGTTTCGATTTCGCTCTTCACCGCTTCCGGGGAAAGGACTTCGACCGCGATCTCGGCTTCGGCTGCCGGCGCAGCTTCCTCTTTCGCGCCCCCTTGCGGGGCGATCGTCGTCGGGCGGTCGAACTCGGATTTGCCGGGAGCTTGCGCATGTCCCGTTGCGGCGACTTCGCCTTGGGGCGCGGCGTCGACGGGGGCCGGTTTCTTGATGACGAAACCGAGGACCAGACCGGTGAAGACGAGGATTGAGGCGAGGGTGGTTTTCATGACGTTATCCTTTGAGAAATTTTGTTATTGGTTGAAAACGAGCGAACTGGAACCTTCGAACCGGGCGCCGTCCTGAGGCGCCGAGAGCACTTGCTGAATCCGGCCGGTCGCCACTTCCACGAGGCTTCCGGTGCGAGAGTCGAAAAGCTTCGCCGCGATGACGGCGACGTTGCGGGTGTCGAGCGCCGCGCCGGCGGCCTTGGCTGCTTCGGAGACCGCGATGCCGTCCGCGACTAGGCGCTGCGCAGCAGTGTAAGAGTCCGGCGTTTCCGCGAGCTCCGCTTTGAGTCCGTCGTACAGCGCCTGCGCGACCGACGCCTCGAACAGCGGCTCGCTGGCGTTGCCTGTTGCGACCGAGCCGACGATCCGCGTTACAATCCGGGCTTTCCCGGACCGCAGGTCGCAGACGAGGTCGGCCGCGCCGATTTCGCCCTGGGACTTACCCATGGCTAGTCCACCGGTCGTCTGCAAGAGGGCTTTGAGCTGCCGGGTCAGCGATTCCGCATCGCCGATTTTCCGCGAGATCGCGTCCCCGTCGAGCTCGAGGGACACTTCGAAGGAGCGGCCGGTGAGGGGGTTCGTCACCTGGTAGCTCTGCGCCTGGACACCCGCGGCGACGGCCGCGGCTTTTGCGGCGTCGTTGAAGGCGCTCGTCCCGAAGAAGGTCGCGACCGTCGCTTCGAGCGAGAAGGAGTTGTCCTTGCGGACGTTTTCGAGCGCGAGCTTGCGGAGGTCCGCCGGGAAGGAGTCGTCGACCGCGAGAGCGGCGCGATCCGCGACGGCGTCGCAGACGGCATCACTCAGGGTCCGGCCGAAAATAGGTGAGGTCATGGTCAGGAGTTTCACCGACCCCGCGAAGCGGGTCGGGTATTCGTCGATGCTGACGTCGCCGTTTTGGGCGGCGTGGGCCGCGATCTTGCCTTCGACGCCGGGGACGGCGATGCCGATGCGGAGGGAGCTGGCGGCCCGGGCTTGGCCTTGCGAAATGGTGCCCACGATCATCAGGGTAGTCATCGAAAGTAGGGTGCTCATGCGTTTCATTTGCGTTTCTCCAAGTGAGGGGGCGAGGGAGACAGGGAGGGGGCTTAAAAGCCCCGCTCCCCGAACCACCCACACCTTAGAATCCGGCGTCCGGTTTGAAAGTCAGACTGCCGTAGTGACGAAGCATCTTCTTGTCGATGACCTGGTTCGTGACCCAGACGTTGTTGTTCATCTTGAAGTGCGCGACCGCTTCGCTGTCGCCGAAGATGCTGTCGAGGACGCCGAGGACGGCCAATCCGACATGGCAGGACAGAGACCAGCCGCAGTAGAGCGGCGACGTGCCGGCAGCGGCGCCGACGCCCGACTCAGGAGCCGTGCCGACCGCGGGGCGGTTGTTCGCTGAGGCGGCGAACGACGCCATTTGACGCAGGCCGCGGCTGATCAGGTCGATCTTCTCTTCGGCCGTGATCTGGCGTTTCTCTTCATCCGTGTAACCGTGGGCGCTCGCATCGTCTGCGAACGTGATAGAGAACCAATCGGAGCTGGAGTTGTTGACCAGCTTCTCGTCGAGCACGGAGGTGTCGAAAAGACCGCCTTCCTCGACGTGACGCTCGAGGATCTCGGTCATGCTGGACATGTTGTAGTGCGACGTGTACTGGCGTTTGGCTTGGACGTCGTAGGTGTACTGCATGTTCACGACCATGTGCGCGGTCAGGTTTTGCGCATCGATGTTGGTCGGCGCGCCGCTCGGCGAGTCGAAGTAGGGGCAGGCGCCGTTCAGGCTTAGCGTGATCTGGCCGGACACTGCGTCGGCGAAGCCGAGGAAGTGGTCACAGTTGGAGACGTTGCCGCCGGCAGCGGCGCCGCCTGTCGCTTCGATCTTGTTGCCAGCGGGGAAGTGTGCGCCTCCGACCGGGCCGACGCCCGGCAGGCTTGCGCTCAGGAGCGCGGGGATTGTGATGTCGTCGGCGCCGGTCGAAACGCGGCTGCCGAAG
>JAYVBB010000064.1:0-2437 GCA_043750715.1 Pseudomonadota bacterium
CAGATCTCGCCGTAGCGCTCGATCAGCGAGAAGTTCGACCCGAGAATTCGCGGGTTGATCATCATGTAGACGTTGGCGTCGCGGCAATGACGCACCGACCAGATCGCGAGGCGGAAGAAGGTCAGCGCGGCGGCGATGCTGTTGGGCGGGTCGAGCACGCAGATCTCGGCCTTTTCCTCTTCGGGGAGGCCTTCCCGGAAGTCGGCACGGATCAGACGCGGGGGCCTTGCCAGGCCGTCCGTTTCGCGAGCGATGCGAGTCAGCAGGCGGACGTCGCAGTCGGCCACCGCGACGTGCGGAAAGCCGCGCCGCGCAAGCTCGACCGAAAGCAGGTCGTCGTCGCCAAGGAGCATGACTTTGCGCAATTTGGCGCCGGCGTCGGTCAGCAGATCGGCGCGGCGCATGCGGCTTTCCAGCGTGCAGGGCAGCTGGTTGAAGCGCCGCAGAACGCCGGCCGTCTTCGCCACGTCGTAAAGATTGGTGGGCTCCGGAGCCTCGGTCGCAGCCCGTTGAGCGTTGAACGCCCATAGGCCTTCGAGGTAGTCCCGGCGTTCTCCCCAGCGGAGGCTCAGGACTTGCTTGGTCGTCGCGTTGAGCGTGGTCGCTTTGACCAGCGCGCCCAATGCCGTCCGATGCGGAGGCGTGCGTTGAAGAAAAAGGCCGACGCCTTGGATATCGCCCTGCAAGTTCCACCCTCTAGCGAGACAACGACAGTGTATCGGCTAGAGTAATGCAGGCTTATCGGTGAAAGCAATCGTCGGTGTCCCCATTCCCCCCGGATTGGGGACACCGACGAAAAACGCGAGGAGGAATCCACGCAGGTCCTTTCTTACCAAGACCGGATGCTCCCGGGAATGCCGCCAAAAACGGCAACGGTGTTGCCAGCCTGGAAACACCCGCTCGACTGCGATATCATAGGGTTCTATGCAGGAAGGCATCCGCTCTCTCAGCCTGTTTGAGTTGAACCTTTTCGTCGAAGTCGCCGATTTGGCCTCCCTGCGGGCGGCCGCGCGGCTGCTGGGGATGACGCCGAGTCATGCCTCGAAGGTCCTAGGCCGGGTCGAGGCGAAGACCGGCATCCGGCTCTTTCACCGTTCGGCCGCGGGGGTGTCGCTGACGCGGGAGGGCATCGCCCTGAAGGACGCGGCCCGCGACGTGCTCAAGGCGGCCGAGGCGCTGGACCCGTCGGGTAAGGGCGAAGCGGACGGAGGCCCGGTCCTGGGCATCGGGTCGGTGAGCTTCCTGACCCACGAGCTCCTGGCGCCGAACCTCGCCGACCTGGCCCTGCTCGAAGACCGCCTGCGCCTCCGCCTGCTCGACCTGCCTCCCGACCAGATTCTCATTTCGGGCATTCGGGGCATGTTCGAGCTCGCCGTCCACGTCAACCGCCTCGAGTGGCCCGCGAGTTGGACGACCACCAACCTCGGCGAGACCGACTGGGTGCTGGTCAGTCGCGCCGGCCATCCACTCGGGAAAAAGGCGACGCCCGACGACGTCACCGCATTCCCTTTCATCGTACCGACCTACCTCAAGGGGGACGCCTTCGCCGTCGGCAACGATTTCTGCCCGATTCCCTGGCACAAGCGGATCAAAGGTCACGAAGCGTCGACCGCGTCGATCGCCGCGGCAATCGTTCACCACACCGATCAGCTCGCGTTCATCCCGCGCCTCGTCGTGCGGACGCTGCTCGCCGACGGCCAGCTTACGGAAATCGCGGTGAAGGGCTTTCAGGACTTCACGCTCCCGGTTTTTCTCGCGGTCAAAGCGGATGCGGTTGCCGCCCGCCTCCACCGTCGAATGGCCGCCGTCTTGGTGAAGTTTCTCGAAAAATCTTAGGCGGTTGTAGCGCATTACGCGGCGTTGCGCCTTGCGCTTCCGTCGACTAGACTCTGCCGCCATGAAAGAACGTCTCGCTTCCAAAGCTCCTAAGACGAGCAGTTTTTACAACGTCGCCCCGGCCACGCTCCAGACTTACAAGCCGAAGGAGTCGGTCCGCTTCGTTACGGCGACGTCGCTCTTCGACGGTCACGACGCGTCGATCAACATCATGCGGCGGCTGCTGCAAGCGCGCGGCGCCGAGGTCATTCACCTGGGCCACAACCGCTCCGCCCTCGAAGTCGTGCAGGCGGCGATCCAGGAAGACGTGCAGGCGATCGCCTTGTCGAGCTATCAGGGCGGCCACATGGAGTACTTCAAGTACGTCCGGCAGCTGCTCGACGAAGTGGGAGCGACCGACGTCAAGATCTTCGGCGGCGGCGGCGGCGTCATCTCGCCGAAAGAGATCGCCGAACTCGAAGCCTCCGGCATCACCAAGATCTACAGCCCGGAGGACGGTCAGAAAGCCGGCCTCGAGGGCATCATCGGCCACATGCTTTACGAGGCCGACTTCGCCTTCAAAGGCTGGGACGAACGCCAGGCTGACCCGACCGCCAAACTC
>JAYVBB010000065.1:0-5280 GCA_043750715.1 Pseudomonadota bacterium
CTCGTCACCACCAAGCAATCCTTCCGCGCCATGGAAGGCCTCGTCAATCTGCAGGTCCTAACCCGCCGGGTGCCCTAGGGTTCACTAAGGTACACCGCGTCTTCCGCGAGGCAGACAGGGACGTAGCCTCGCTCTTCCTTCACTTCGTCGCAAACCACTCCGGACTCGCCCGCCCGCAGGTCCTTCAGTGGAACGACAGGCAGGGCTTCGAGCCGTATCCCGCGCGCTTCCATGCTCGCCACCGCCTCGCCCAGGGCTTCGCTTTTCCGAATCGCCATCGCCCAACGAGCCGTCACCTTTGGCGCCGGCGCGAACGTCGCGATCAATACCAAGAGACCTATCGTTTGAATGACCTTCATTCCCCACCTCCGTCTGCCGCGGCATCGTTGCCGGGCCGGCGACTTTTGCAACCGCCATGCCTCGAAAATCCCGTCACTTCGGCGCGTTTCGTGCCCAATCGGCGCGGCGTCGGCGAAATTTTCGCCCGTCCGTCCTGAATCTCCGCCGCACGTACGGCCAAAAACTCGTCACTCGGCCGGTCCCCGACCGCCGAAAAGACATCCCCAAAAAATACAGCAATTTCAGGCTACTCCACCCAGACGTCCGGGCCGGGCCAGTTGGCCCGACGCGGTTTTTTTCGGCACGGCCTGTGCACAACTAAGCCTCGCAGGCAGACAGCAGAACGGAATTTGCGGAGGGTTGAAGATGAACCGGTATTTTGGAATTGCAGCGGTGTTGGTGGCGGGACTGTTCGGATGTGACGTCCAGAAGAGCGAGAGCGAAACCAAGTCTCTCGATAACTTTGCTCGTACGAGCACGTCGGATCTTCATCAGAACCAATGTCATGGTAGCTATCCTTTGATGGAAGACCTCTTCAGCCCGGAAGTTGAGATGATCAACATCCACCCGGCTCAAGGTCAAAGGGTCGAAGCGATCCAGGCGAAAGTCGAATCCGCGCTGCGCGCCGTTCCCACGGAAGTGCAAGTGGCCTACTTCGGCTTGGGCGGCATCATCGAAGTGACGCCTAACGCGCACGAGATCTGCTCGCAGAAACTGACGACTGATCAAAAGGATCGCGTCTCGGAAGGCGGCGGCCGCATCAAGGGCTGCTGGAAGTATCAAACGGACTTCTACATCAACGACAACAATCAATACGAAGAAGACAAGCGCGTCGTGATCTACGTCGACACCGACGAAGCCTCGATCGAGCACGCTCTGGTCCGTACCTTCGGCTACGTTCTCTCGCAAGTCCTCGTCAAGCTCGACCACAAGGAAGGTCAAACCTACCTGACGCAAGTCGCCGGTGACGAGCAGTTCGACGGCGCCAAAGAAGCCGTCGCCCTCGCGTTCCTGAAAGACGTCGCTAGCAGCAACGGCAAGTACGACCTCTCGGCGTACCAGTCGCTGATCGGCGCCGAAGTGCTGAGCAAAGACGACCTCGCCCGCCGCACCAGCTGGGACGCCCTGATGGCCTCCTCGCCGGAATCGGCCAAAGCGTTCATGGACTATGTTTTCGCCGAATCCTTCGACTCGACCTACTGCAGTGACGCGACCCGCACGACGATGAGCGCGGACTTCGCCGGCGCCGCCGCCGCCTTCGCCCCGGTCGCGGAAGCGATCACGGGCCTCAAATCCGACCTCAAGACGGTCGAGAAGATCGAGCAAACGGCCAAGATCGATTCGTCCACGACCGACTCGTCGACCGCTTCGGCGTCGACCCCGGCTCAAGGCGACGACGGCTTCAAACCGGTCAAGAAACGCCAAGCGTACGGCCTCTGGTTCGGCGGCCGCATCTTCGGCGGTATCGCCCGCGCCATCGGCGCCATCGCCCGCGGTGTGGTTCGCGTCGGCGCGGCCGTGGTTCGCGGCGCGGTTCGGGTTGCTGGTGCAGTGGTTCGCGGCGCAGCCGCGGTCGTCAGAGGTGCTCTCCGAGTCGGCGCCGCGGTCATCCGCGCCACGGGTCGGGTTGCTTTGGGTCTCTTCCGCGGCGCCGTCCGGGTGGTCGCTGGTGTGGTCAGAGTCGGCGGCGCGGTCATCCGCCTCGTCGCTCGCGGCGCCCTGGTCGTCGGCCGAGTGATCGTCCGCGGCACGGGTCACGTCATCCGCGGCGTCTTCGGCCCCCAGCAAGCCTTCGCGACGGAAGCCGGCATGGTCCTCGACCGCGGCGTCCTCGACACCGACGGCGACGGCATCGAAGAGTCGACCGACTTCTGCTCCAACACCCCGGCCGGCAGCAACGTCTGGCAATCCGGTGAGTGGATGGGATGCGCCGGTGGTCAATTCAAAGACCGCTAAGCCTGCAAGCTAGATACCTTCGCGATGCCCGGGAAAACTCAATGAGTCTCCCGGGCATTTTGCCGTTTGCCCAAGTCCCCGCGGCTTAGGTCTAAGCCCCCGGAAGCCGAATGCATCTATGGAGAAATTCCCCGATGTCATTCAAAGACTCCGCTCGCTGGGCCAAGCCGCGCGTCGAAACCGATCGCGCGGAGCTGGCTCGTCTATTGAAGGATATGATCGTCCGGGACGGCCCGGAAGCGGTCGAGCAATTCCTTCAGCGCAGCATGGGCGCGCTCGAAACCGACGCGACGGCCGACGGCCAGCTCTGCCGGTTCCTGATGGTCCTTGCGCTGCTCGCTCACCACGAACAGTACGCCACGCTCACGTCCGGAAACCTGGCGCAGCTCAGGGAAATGGGCGAAGCAATTCTGAAGACGCAAGGCGTCTACGCCGGTACGTCCCGCTTGTCCTACCTCTACGGCGACCTGCTGCAGGGATTCGCTCGGATCCGTCACCGCGAAGGTCGTCATTGGCCGTACGCCTGGCAAACCCAGCTGGCTCTTTTTCTCTCTAAATCGGAAGCCAACGAGTCGGGCGAGCAGGCCCTCGTCACGGCCGACGCGGCCTTTCGCCGAGGCAACCTCACGACGGCGCTGGAAGCATACAAAGTCGCCGAAACGCTCGGCCTGAAGGCGGAATCGCTCGAACGCGCGCGCCTCGGCAGCATCAGGGCTCTGCGCCTTTCCGGCCGACCCGAGGAGTCGGCGGTGCTTGCCGCCGAGACCCGGCTGCTCAGCTCGGTCAGCGATGCCGGCAAACGCCAAATCGCCTGGGAGGAACTTTGCCGCGACACGCAGCGCCACGGCGAGCTGACCAAGATGATTTCCGCCACGAGCCGGAACGGGGATCACCGCGAAGCGGGGTTCATCCTCGAGGCGACCCTCTGGGCGAAAGCGGTCGCAAGCAAACAGTACCTCACGCGTTTGCCCAAGGCCGAGTCCATTCGCAAGGCGCACTCCGACGCCTTGAAGAAGCCTTCTCCGAACGCGCAGCTCTACGAATGCGTGCTGCAGCTCGAGCGCTGCTACGACAACGACATTCCGCTCCTGAAGCGCGTCACGGATCTCGGCGACGTGCTCGACCGCGTGCCGAAGTTCTACAACCTAGACCATGAGATCCTGGTCTGGGCGTGCGCCGCGCGCTGGCTGATGCGCTACCACCAGCAGCAGATGGCCGATTTCGTTTTGAACGAGTATCGAGCCCTGTCGCTTCGGATGACGGACGGAACCCTGGCGGATTGCCTCGGCATCACCGGAGACCTCGACGTCAAAGTCTGGCAGCGGGTCGAAGACAAGGCGAAGACCGCCATCGCGGGCGAGCAGGAGACGTTGAACCGCATCAAGACTTCGCGCCTGAGCCGCGCCGCTGAAATGACGAAGTTGGTCGTCGGCGTCGGCGGCGTGATGATCAAGGGCAAGTTCAAAGGCATAGGCAAGAGCGAAGCGACGAAAGAAAAAATTCTCCTGGAGCAGCAGGCAGAGATCGTCTCGATGGCCGTGGACTGCATCAGTCGGCTGAAGGGCCCTCTGGTCAAAGCCGCGCAGGTGCTTGGGTTCGCCATACGTAGCCTGCCGGAAGATCTTCAAAACGCGCTCGCAAGCCTCCGCGACAGCGCCATTCCCATGGATTCCGAGGTCATCAAGGATCAGATTCAGGCGGAGTTCCAGAAACCGCTAGGTGAACTCTTCGCCGAGTTCGACGACCAGCCGCTCGCGGCGGCCAGCATCGGCCAGCTCCACCGCGCCCGCATGCACGACGGCCGCGACGTCGTGGTGAAAATCCAATACCCCGGTATCCGCGACGTCATCGTCTCGGACTTCGAGCTGGTCCGTCTGCTGAAACCGCTCTACCGGATGTACTTCCCGAACGCCAACATCGACGAAGTCATGGAGTACTCGGCCCAGCAGCTACTGGAGGAGTGCAACTACCTGCGCGAGGCGGCGAACCAGACGACCGCCCGGAACCTCTTCAAAAACGACCCCGACGTCGTCATACCCGAAGTCATTCATTCTCATACGGCCCGCTCCGTCATCACGATGGAATACATTCGCGGCGCGCGCTTCGGCGAGTTCAACTCGACGGCGACCCAGGCGCAGCGGGACCGAGCGGGTACGATCATCTACCGCTTCGGCTGGACGGGGTTCCTTCGCTATGGATTCCTGAATGGCGACCCTCATCCGGGCAATTTCCTGTTTCTGGACGACGGCCGCGTCGCGTTCCTGGACTTCGGCTACGCCGGGGCTTACAGCGAGTATCGTGTCTCTCTGTGGCGCGACCTGTTCAAAGCAGTGCTCGAGGACCACTTCACGAACTTCAAGGAGATCGTGCTCCGGATGAACGTCATCGTCCCGGGTGAACCTTTCGACTTCGCCGCAGCCTGGGGGCAGGCCAAGGTCGCGTTGACCGCGATCCGGGCCCCGGGGCCGACCGGCTTTTCGCGCGAGCGGATCACGGAAAACATCGAGAGCATCACGATCAAGTCCGAGAACCGTGGCGCGATGCGCATGGCGCTCGAAGACGGCATGTACTTTCGCTTCGCATGGTGCCTGCAGGCGCTGCTCGGCGAAATGGGCTGCGTGGTCCACTGGCACTCGGTCATGGCCCCCGTGCTCTATGGGGACATGGAACTCAACGCGAAGAAAAAGACATCAGCCGCGTCTTGACGGTCTGAGCGACGGTCTTGCCGTCGGCGGCCACTTCGTTGCCGACGTAAATGCGGCTGATGTGCACCTTGCCTTGATCCGAGATCAGGGACGTGTGGTCCTCGATCGGGACGACGCGCGGAAACTGGTGCTCGTCCTTCTTGATCAGGCGCAGGTAGTTGCGCGACATCTCGTGCTCCCGCCGGGGGCGGAAGGTCGTGAGCGAGCTCGCCGACGAAATCTTCTCGAAGTTGGTGACGCCCATGCTGGCGATCACGTCGCCGGCATCGTCGAGCATCTT
>JAYVBB010000066.1:0-11130 GCA_043750715.1 Pseudomonadota bacterium
ATCGTCTCGTCGGCGCCGATCTTCGAAAAGTCGACCTGGACGTCCCCATACGCGCGAAACCGCGCGACGCCGCCGTCCGGATAGATGTTGAGCCTCAGATGCGTGAAGGCTTTGGAAGCCTGTACGGCGTGGAAATTCTGCGCTCCGGGCTGGAGCGGGCTCTTCGCCAGGATTTCCGTCCAGGCGAGCTTGGTAAAGTCGTCGCTTGAGACCAGCGGCGTCGGCGAGTGGAACCCGTCGACGGAGGCAAAGGGCGGATGGTTCCCGAGGAAGTGGCTGGTGTCGATGTCGAAGCCGCGCAGGACTCCCGGGAGACCCAGGCGAACGACGCACCAGTCGTGACCCGGGCCGCGCTTTCTTCTCGACTCCCAACCGTCCATCCATTTGCCGCGGTCGGTGTACTTGTCGGCAATGAACACGGCTCGGCTCGGCAGGACGAGGTTCTCCTTCTCGGCGAAGAATTCGTCGTTGGTGCAAAGGGGCAGTCCGCCCAGGCGGCCAGCGGCCAGGTCGATCAGCTGCGTGAATTCGGGAGCCGGCTCCGCGTTCTTGACCTGTTCCATCATTCTCCCCTGAGGACGGGTTTGCCGGTGGGGCCACCAGCGAATTGGCCGCGCTCGTAGACGAGCTTGCCGCGCACGAACGTTGCTTCGACTTTGCCTTTAATAACACGCCCCTCGTAAGGGGTCACTTTGTGCTTATGCTGGATTTCACCGGATTTTACCGTCAGATCCTGCGCCGGATCGAAGACGACGAGGTCGGCGTCGGCGCCCACGGCGATCCTGCCCTTGCGGGACGAGAGACCGACGAGCGCTGCCGGCCGCTCCGCGAGCCAGCGCACGAGATGACTGAGGTCCAAGCCGCGGGCGGAGGCGCCCTGCCAAACGGCCGACATCCCGAATTGAAGGCCTGCGATGCCGCCCCACGCCTTCTCGAAGTCGCCGCGTTCCATCAGCTTCAGATGCGGCGCGCAGGGCGAGTGATCCGACACGACGAACTGGATGGCGTCGTCTTCCAGCCCCTTCCAGAGCTTCTCGCGATTTTCCTGTTCGCGGATGGGCGGCGCGCACTTGAAGCGCGTGTCCCCGTCCTTGATCTCTTCGGAGGTGAACGTCAGGTAATGGGGACAGGTCTCGGCGGTGATCGGGACGCCGTGCTTCCGCGCGGCTTGCAGCATAGGCACGCAGTCGGAAGACGAGAGGTGCACGACGTGGACCCGGCAACGCGTCGACCGGCACTTGTCGATCATCAGCTGGACGGCGTTGTTCTCCCAAGCCCGGGGCCTCGACCGGAGGTACGAGGCATAGGGCTCGGGGCCCGACTTTTTCGGTTCCGCAACGACTTTGCCTTCGAGCTCGGCGTGCACGAGAAGTGGCACCCCGGCGCGCGCCACTTCGGGCATCGCGAGGTCGAGATCCGCCGGCTTCACGTCCGGAAAGTCGTCGATGCCGGAGTGGACGAGAAACGCCTTGAACCCCAGCACGCCGCGCCGGACCATCGGCGCGAGCTCGGCGACGTTGCCTGGCACGACGCCGCCCCAGAAGCCGCAGTCGATCGTGAGCTTGCCTTGGAGAGCTTCGAGCTTGGTCTCGAACGCCTTGACGCTGGTCGTGACGGGGATGCAGTTGAGCGGCATGTCGACCAGCATCGTGATGCCGCCCGCGGCAGCGGCGCGCGTGGCCGTCTCGTAGCCTTCCCAGTCCGTGCGGCCGGGCTCGTTGACGTGGACGTGGGTGTCGACCGCGCCGGGCAGCAGGGCCAGGTCGGCGGCGTCGTATACTTTCATGCCGGCAAGGCCGTGCGTGCCAGACAGCACCGCTTCGATTTTGCCGTTCGCGACGACGACCGCGCCATCCACCACGCCTGTGGGCGTCTGGATTCGCCGGCTCCGCACCGCAAAACGCCCGCCGCCGTCCCAAATCATAGAAAATCCTGGCAATTTCCTGAAAAGCTAGCAGTCGAGGATGAACCCTGTCAAGTCAGCGAAAGCTCTGCTAGATTAGTCGGCTTCGGTCCCTAAAAACGAAAAACTTACTGAAGGTTGCATCCCATGAAATGGAACGTTCTCTTGAAGTCCGGCCTGTCGGTCGCCGTCCTCGGCGCTGCCAGCCTTCCCGCGCAAGGCGCCACTTTGAAGACCGACGCAGACAAAGTCAGCTACATGGTCGGATATCAGATCGGCAGCAACTTCAAACGCGACGGCCTCGACGTCGACTCGAACATGATGCTCGTCGGCATGAAAGAAGCGATGGCTGGCACCAAGTCGACGCTCACGCCCGAAGAATCCCAGAAAATCATGCAGGATCTCCAAAAGAACCTGGCCGCCAAAGCGGAATCCAAGCGTAAGACGGAAGGCGACAAGAACACCGCCGACGGCAAGAAGTTCCTGGCCGACAACGCCAAGAAATCCGGCGTGAAAACGCTCCCGTCCGGCCTCCAGTACAAAGTGGTCACGGAAGGCAAAGGCGACGCGCCGAAAGCCACCGACACCGTCAGCACCAACTACAAAGGCACGCTGATCGACGGCACGGAATTCGACAGCTCCTACAAGCGCGGCCAGCCGGCGAAATTCCCGGTCAACGGCGTCATCAAGGGTTGGACGGAAGCCCTCCAGCTGATGAAGCCGGGCGCCAAGTGGCAGCTCTTCGTCCCCTCCGAGCTCGCCTACGGCGACCGCGGCGCCGGTGAATTGATCGGTCCGAACGCCACCTTGCTCTTTGAAGTCGAGCTCCTCGCCATCGAAGCGCCGAAGACGGCCGACGCGGGCAACCCGCACGGCGCCGCTCCGGCCCCTGGAGCCGCCGCGACTCCTCCCCCGAAGAAATAAGCATCGAAATCAGGGGGACAGGCCATTAGGTCTGTCCCCCTCTCTCTTTCTATGATATCCCCCGCGCCTATGCGCCTCATTGCCACCTGCCCCGAAGAAACCAAGAACATCCTGATCGCGGAGCTCGAGAACCTCGGGGCCACCGAGATCGTGCCTTCGTACAGAGCCGTCCAGTTCGAGGCGACCGAGCGCGTTTTCTACGAAGCGCATCTGAAGCTCCGCACGGCCAGCCGGATCATGAAAGTGATCAAGGAGTTCTCCGCCAAATCCCCGGAGATGCTGTTCTCCCAGGCGAGACGCGTGCAGTGGCAGGACATCTTCTCGGTGAACCATACGTTCATGGTCGACGGCGTTCCGGCCGATCGCGGCCCCGAGTTCATGCGCGCCAACGACATCAGCAAGAAAGTCCGGGAAGCCCTCCAGGACGTGTTCTTCCACAAGCTGGGCAAGATCCCCAAAGTCGACCTCGAGGAACCCAAGGTCGTCATCGTCGCCTTCGTGTCCAAAGGCCGCTGCATCCTGAGCCTCGACACCGCGGGCAAGGCGCTCCACAAGCGCGGCTACCGCATGGCTGGTCACCCGGCCCCGGTGAAGGAAACCCTCGCCGCTTCGATGCTCATGCTGGCCGGCTACGACGGCACCCAGCCCTTCCTGGACCCGATGTGCGGCAGCGGCACCATCGCCATCGAAGCCGCCATGATCGCCCTTGGTAAGGCTCCGCAGATCCACCGGAAGAAGGGCGAGTTCCTGTTCGAGTGGTTGAAGGACTTCAACCGCGACCTGTGGCGGGACCTTCAGGACGAAGCCCGTCTCGGCAAAAGGGAAAAACCCGACCATCCGATCGTGGCGAGCGACATCAGCCGTCCCTACGTCGACATGGCGAAGGACAATGCGCTCCGCGCCAGGGTCGAGAAATACATCGACTTCCATCCGGGCAAATTCCAGGACGCGGAGCCGCCGGGCCCGCGCGGGATCTTGATCGCCAATCTTCCCTATGGGGCTCGTCTGGCCAAAGGCGAGGACGAAGAGCTGAAGGCTCTCTACAAAGAGATTGGCGACACGCTGAAGAAGAAGTTTGCCGGCTGGCGCGCCGCGTTGTTGGCCGCCGAGGACTCGCCGCACAAATGGGTCGGCCTCAAGACGACACGGAAGATCCCGTTGATGAACGGAAGCATTCCTTGCCGGCTGTTGATTTTCGACCTGTACGAAGGTACGCGTAAGCCCAAGGCCGAGGCGTAGCGCTCACTTCGGTGTCCCCTCAGGAGCGCTGCCGCACTGCCTCGTATAGCAACACGGCGCCGGCCGACGAAACGTTGAGCGAGTCGGCGATGCCTTTCATCGGGATCATCACGATGTCGTCGGCCTCGTCCAGCCAGTCGGCCGTGAGGCCGTCGGCTTCGCTGCCGAGAACGATCGCCGCGCCGCTTCGGTAGTCGGCGGCATGGTGCGCGATCGCGCGTTTCGAAAGCGCGGCGGCATGCGTCCGAATTCCCGCCTTGTTGCAGAACTCCCGAAACTCTTCCGACCTCGCTTCGACCACCGGCACGCTGAACGTGGTCCCGAGACTCGAGCGGATCGCATGCGGATGATAGAGATCCAGCAACTGGTCCAGCAGCACGACGGCATCGACGCCCGCGCCGTCCGCCGACCGGAGCAGCGCTCCGAGATTCCCGGGCTTCTCGATGCTCTGGACTGCCAAAATCAAGGGCTTCACCGAGAGCTTCACGTCCTTCAATTCATGGTGCTTTTGCGTCATGACGGCGACCAGGCCGTCGCTTTCCTCGCGCATCGCCATTTTCGCGAACACGGGCGGCGTGACATCGAACATCTCCGCCCGACCCTTCGCTTCTGCCGCCTGCACCAACACCAAGGCGTCGTCAGAAAGCGCCTTGGCGCAAACGAACAACTCTTTCAACTCGTACCCGGACTTCAGCGCCCGGTCGATCTCGCGTGCACCTTCCACAGTGAAGAGTCCCGTCGCGCGCCGGCCCTTCGACTTGCTCAAGTCGATCGCCGCTTTGACGCGCGGGTTCTTGAGGCTCGTGATGGCGAGGACGCCGGCCATCACTGCGGTCCGCGCGCGAAGAGAGCGGAAGCTCCACTCGGCAGCGGCCGGCCGCCGGCGCCGGTCTCCGTGACGATCATCTCGTCGGCGATGACTTCGCCCTGCGAGAGGTTCGCCATTTCACCGATCAGGTTCGTGAGCGCCAGAGGCGTGTAGCCGGTCGAGTGCGCGCTCAGAAGGATGAATGCAAAATCGTCGGCAAGGATTTTCTTCAAGTCGTCGAGAAGCGGCGGCAGCATTTCCTCGATCTTCCACGTCTCGCCCTTCGGCCCCCGTCCGTAGCTCGGCGGATCGAGAATCACGCCGTGATACCGGGTTTCCCGGCGCACCTCGCGGGCGGTGAACTTCACCGCGTCGTCGACCAGCCAGCGGATCGGCCGGTCCTGATATCCCGACGCCTCGGCGTTCTTTTTCGCCCAGTCGACGCTCGTCTTGGAGGCGTCGACGTGGGCCACGCTCGCTCCCGCCTTGGCGCAAGCGAGCGTCGAGCCCCCGGTGTAGGCGAATAGGTTCAAAACGTTGGTTTGCTTGCCCGCGGCCTTGCGCTCGGCACAGATCTTCCCGAGCCGTCCCCAGTTGGAGTGCTGCTCGGGAAAGATGCCGAGGTGACCGAAGTCGGTCAGCTTCATCAGCATAGTCCCGGCGACGTCGACGTCGATCGACCACTGCTCGGCCAGGCGCTTTCCTGGAATCTCCCACTTCCCGTCACCGCCGCTGAACCGCGTGTAGCGCGCATCGGCCTTCCGCCACTCGGCGTCGGGAAGGCGTGGCCGCCACACGGCCTGCGCGGCGGGGCGCACCAGCCGGTAAGGGCCGATTTGTTCGAGCTTTTGGAAGTTTCCGGTGTCCAGGAGCTGGTACATGGGCGCCCTTCTTAGCTGGTTTCTGGCGTGAACGCCAGAAACCATCCTGAGCGCAGCGAAGGATCTCGGCGAAGCTCCTGAATATACTCGTCGAGATCCTTCGGCGCTGCGCTTCTCAGGACAGCGCCAGGCGCTCCGCCCGGCTCTGGTTTTTCTTTACTTTCCCCTTCGTTCTCGGGAAGATGCCCCTCTATGGGGAAAAGCTCGATCACCGACCTCTTCGGCATCCGCTTGCCGATCGTCCAGGCCGGCATGGTTTACGTGTCCGGGGGCAAGCTCGCGGCCGCGGCCTCCGAGGCGGGAGCGCTGGGTGTGATCGGCGCGGGCTCGATGCAGCCCGACCTCCTGAAGCACCACATCGAGAAGGCCCAGGCCCTCACGAAGAAGCCCCTGGGCGTCAACCTACCCCTCCTCTACTCGAAGGCGCAGGAGCAGATCGACCTCTGCCTCGCGCATGGCATCCGGATCTTCTTCACGTCGGCCGGCAGCCCCAAGACGTTCACGCCTTACCTCAAGAGCAAAGGCGCGGTCGTCGTCCACGTCACGTCGAGCCCGGAGCTCGCGCTGAAGTGCGAAGCGGCGGGCGTCGACGCCGTCGTCGCCGAAGGCTTCGAAGCCGGCGGCCACAACGGCCGCGACGAGATCACGACGATGGTCCTGATCCCGCAGGTCGTCCGCGCGGTGAAGATCCCCGTGATCGCCGCCGGCGGCATCGGCGACGGCCGCGGCATCGCCGCCGCGCTGGCGCTCGGCGCGGCCGGCGTCCAGCTCGGCACCCGCTTCGCCGCGACCCAGGAATCCAGCGGTCACGCCAACTTCAAACGCGCCATCATCGAATCGACCCCCGGGTCGACGATGCTCACGATGAAAAAACTCGTGCCCGTCCGCCTGCTGAAAAACAAATTCTTTCAGGACGTCGCCGCCGCCGAAGAACGCGGCGCCTCGAAGCTCGAGCTCGAAACGCTCCTCGGCAAAGGCCGCGCCAAGCTCGGCATGCTCGACGGCGACGTCGAGGAAGGCGAGCTCGAGATCGGCCAGATCGCCAGTATGATGAAAGACCTGCCGACGTGCCGTGAGCTCGTCCAACGTTTGACCGAAGAATACGCCGCCGCGGTGTCGTCCCTGCCGCGCAGCCTGGAGGCCCTGAAGTGACCGACGTTCCGACCCGCCGCATCAAGCGCGGCTGGATGAACCTCCTAGTGAAAGAAGTCGTCCACGACACGCACGACACCGACACGTTCATCCTCGTCGACGCCGACGAAGGCGGCCGGCCGTTCGACTACGTCGCGGGCCAGTACCTGACGTTCCGCTTCGACGACATCGAAGCCAAGCCGATCGTGCGCTCGTACACGATGTCGAGCTCGCCCAACCAGCCGGGCTTTTCGGCCTTCACCGTGAAGCGGGTCGAAGGCGGCAAAATCAGCAACTGGCTCTGCGACACGGTCAAACAGGGCACGGTACTGAGGGCCCGGGGCCCGATCGGGAAGTTCGTCTTCGAGCCCGAAAAAGACAAAGCGCACCTCTTCATGGTGGCCGGCGGCAGCGGCTCGACGCCGTTCGTCAGCATCATGCGCGAATACGCCCCGCGCCTCGGGCAACCCGGCGCCCCGCAGGAAATGTCGCTGCTCGTGTCCTACCGGTCCCGGATCGACCTCATCTGCTGGAAGGACCTCCAGGAAATCCAGAAGGTCCCCGGCTGTCGGGTCATCACGACGCTCAGCCGCGAGGACGTGCCGGAAGAAGGCTTCTGGCACGGCCGGATCAACGACGAGATGCTCGGCAAAGCTATCGGCGCGGCCCATCACCAGGCGACCTTCATGACCTGCGGTCCCCAGGCGATCATGGATCAGACCGTCGCTCACCTGAAGGCCCGGGGAGTCGACGACGCCTTCATCAAGACCGAGTCGTTCGAATCGTGAGCCCTCGAAGGACGGCACGAGACTCGGCGGGCGTCACTACCCTCCGTGCCACGCTGCGCGCGGCCATCCGGTCCGTGACGCCCGCCAAGTCCCGTGCACACTGACGACAGTACCAAGTTGACGTAGCGGGACAGAACCGGTAAATGCCCGGCCTCACCACTTCGCGAGGCCTATCCGTGTCCGCATTCGTCCAACGCCTGAAAGAGCATCCCCGCGGTTTCTGGTACGTTTTCTGGGGCGAGCTGGCCGAGCGCGCGTCCTTCTACGGGATGCGGACGATCCTGGCCCTCTACCTGACGACTGTGATGGGCTTCGAGCGGGACGCCGGCGCCCAGGTGATGCAGTTCTTCATCGTCGCCTGCTACCTCACGCCTCTGCTCGGCGGCTTCATCGCCGACCGCTTTCTCGGACGCTACCGCACCATTCTTTATTTCTCGGGCCCCTACATCGTGGGCCACTTGATCCTCGGCGGCATCGAGAACCGGACGGCGATGTTCGTCGCTTTGGGACTGCTCGCCCTCGGTTCGGGCTCGATCAAACCGAACACCAGCACGCTGATGGGACAAATTTACGAAGAGCAAAAGAAGACGTCGCTCCTCTCGGAGGCCTTCAGCTACTTCTACGCAGCGGTCAACATCGGCGCCGCCGGCTCGAGCATTCTGCTCCCGATGGTGCGCGACAAGTGGGGCTACGGCATCGCCCTCGGCATCCCCGCGGCGTTGATGGCCGTCGCCTTCGTCTTGTTCGCCGCTGGCAAGAAGCACTATCCCGTCGAAGTGGTCGGCAAACGCCCGCCGAAGACCCCCGAGCAGAAGACCGCGGAAAAACAGGTACTCGGCCGCGTTGCCGGGGTTTTCCTGCTCATCAGCGTATTCTGGCTGGTGTATGACCAGAGCGTTTCGACCTGGATCTACTTCGCCAAAGATCACTGCGACCTGACGCTCTTCCCGGGCTTCGACGTCACACCGGACCAGATCCAGGGCCTGAACCCGCTGCTGATCGTCATCCTGACGCCGCTTTTCAACATTCTCTGGGAGACTTTGAAGGGTCGCCGCCAGGGAACGCCCGTCCCCGAGACGCGGAAGATGCTGGTCGGCTTCTTCATCGTGCTCGCTTGCATGCTGATGATGGCCACCGCCGGATTCCTCGCCGGCGACGGCAAAGTGTCGATCTGGTGGCTCTTCGGCTCGACGTTCATCATCACGATGGGCGAGCTGTGCATCAGCGTCGTCGGATTGGAATTCGCCTACCGCCAGGCCTCCGCGGAAACCAAATCGGTCGTCACCGCGGCCTTCCTGTTCACCGTCACGATCGGCAACTTCATGGGCGGCTTCATCGACCGCCTCTACGAGACGACGCTGAAGCCCGGCCCTTACTTCGCGCTGCAAGCAGCGATCGTCGGCGCCGCCGCCGTCGTCTTTCTGCTGCTCAGCCCGCGCTTCGAGCGCCAAGCTAACGCCCTGTAAAATTATATAGTTACAAGAAAATAGCGGCTCCCATGAGCCGCTTTTTCGTTTCTCCGCGCGTGTCTAAGTAACGATGGAGGAACCCTAAATGATCGCGAAACTCAAATTCTTCTTTGCCCTGGCCCTTGGACTTTCCGCGACTTCGGCGTTCGCCGATCCGCCGCGCCCGTCTCATCATCACTGGACCAACAGTAACTACGCCAACCACTATGTTCTTTACGACTATGCGTCGGGCCAGTGGATCGAGACGGTCAACTGCCAGGCCGCCTGGCGTTTCAACCTCGTGAGCAACGAGAACAACGCGATCGTCCTCCATGATCCTAGCCGGAACATGACCATGCGCCTTGAATACGGCGCCATGTACCTGAAAGCGGACGGTGCCGCGGCGTTCACGCTCTATCAGTACGGTACGTTCGACACCCACGAGCAGTTTCAGCACTTCGACGCCAACGGCACGTACACTGGCGCGATCACCAAGCAGCATGGCTGCCAGTTCGTCGAATATCTCGCCGGCGCTTCGCAACCGAGCTACCGCTTCTTCCTCGCCTACAACTACGGCGGCACAGTCGAACTTTACGACAGCAGCCGCGACCTCTGGGTCAAGCTGGACGCCAGCCGCATGTACCTGCACTTCGCTAACGCTGCTTACGAGTTCTTCAAGAACGGCCGTTGGTAACCGCAAAAAGAAACGCAGCAGGGCGCCTTTGCCCTGCTGCGTTTTGTCGTTTGAATCTTACGCTTCGTACTTCTGGAACGGCATCGACAACGCTTCGGCAACGGCCTTGTACGTGATCTTGCCTTGGTACGCGTTGAGGCCGAGCTGCAGAGGCTTCGAGTACTTCAAGGCTTGCTTGAAGCCCTTCTGCGCGATCTCCAGAGCGTACTTGATGGTGACGTTGGTCAACGCGTAGGTCGACGTCATCGGCACGTCGCCCGGAATGTTCGTAACGCCGTAGTGGATGACGTTTTCTTCGACGTAGACCGGATCGTCGTGGGTCGTCGGGCGAATCGTTTCGATGCAACCACCTTGGTCGATTGCGACGTCGACGACGGCGGAGTCCTTTTCCATCGTCTTGATCATGTCACGGGTGACGAGGCACGGCGCCTTGGCGCCGGCGATCAACACGCCGCCGATGACGAGGTCGGATTCGGCGACCGTCTGCGCGATGTTTTCCGGGTTCGACATGAGGGTCGTCGCGAGGTTGCCGAAGACGTCGTCGAGGTAGGCGAGACGGCGAGCCGAGACGTCGAGGATGGTCACCTGCGCGCCGAGGCCGATCGCCATCTTCGCGGAATTGATGCCGACGACGCCGCCGCCAATGATCGAGACGCGGCCGCGCTTCACGCCCGGCACGCCGCCGAGCAGCAAGCCTTTGCCGCCGTTGTGCTTTTGCAGGAGTTGGGCGCCGACTTGCACGGCCATGCGGCCGGCGACTTCGCTCATCGGGGTGAGCAGCGGGAGCGAGCGGTCTTCGAGCTCGATCGTCTCGTAGGCGATCGCCGCGACTTTTTTGTTCGCGAGCGCTTGCGCGAGCTCCGGCACGGCCGCGAGGTGCAAGTACGTGTAGAGGATCAAACCTTCCCGCAGGAACTGGTATTCCGAGGGAATCGGCTCTTTCACTTTGATGATCATCTCGGCGTCGGCCCAAACTTTGGCCGCGCTGTCGATGATGGTGGCGCCCGCCGCCTTGAAGCGGTCGTCGGGTATGCCCGCGCCGACGCCGGCGTTCTTTTCGACGATGACCTTGTGGCCCGCCAATACGAGTTGCTTGACGCCGCCCGGAACGATGGCGACACGGTTTTCGCGGTTTTTGACTTCTTTCGGAACGCCGATGATCATAGCTTTTCCATGCCTCTGAAAGACGGGAGGAGCCCCGGGATTTGAAGAGCCTAGATCCTACGTCAACGCCCGAAGAATCTCCACGGATCGCGATACCGATCTAATCAGCTGATTTCAAAGAGGTCTTTCTCGATCAGCAGGTAAACGAGC
>JAYVBB010000067.1:0-3967 GCA_043750715.1 Pseudomonadota bacterium
ATCGACTGGCAGCTACCGGCGGAAGACACGTTCAACCGCTTCCGCGCCTTCTCGCCGTGGCCGGGGTCTTACACCTTCCTGCAAGGCAAGCGCCTGGCCGTGACGGAGATGGAGCCCGATCCGCAGGGGTTCAGCGCGCTCGAACCGGGTCTCGCCGTTTACGACAAGAAGCATCAGTGTCTGACGGTGGGAACCGGCGATGGCGCCCTCCGCATCCTCAAACTGAAGCCAGCCGGAGGCAAAGAGCAGCAGGCCGGCGCGTTTTGGAACGGGTTGAAGGATCGCAGCCGCGTGGTGTTCACCAATGAAGGCGGCTGAGCCGAAAAACGTCGCCGTCGGCGTCTCGGGAGGCGGCCGCTCGCTCGAGAATTTCCTGAAGAATCCCTCGCCGGCCTTTCGGATCGCCGGCGTCATCGCTTCACGCCCGGATTGCCGCGCCGTCACCGTCGCGAACGACGCAGGCATGCCGGTCTTCGTCGGCGACTTCGGCGCGGCCCAGCGCGCCGCCACGGCGGACTCGCTGCACACCTGGCTCGAAATGCAGAAAATCGACTGGGTGGCGCTCGCTGGCTTCCTCAAGATCTATCCCGTGCGGCCCGAATGGCGCTCGCGCGTCGTCAACATCCATCCGGCGCTGCTCCCGAAACACGGAGGCAAAGGCATGTACGGCGACCATGTGCACGCCGCCGTGCTCGCGAGCGGGGAAAAAGAGTCCGGTGCGACCGTGCACTTCGTCGACGACCGCTACGACGAAGGGAAAGTCATCGCCCGGACCTTCGTCGCGGTGCTGCCGAACGACACCGTCGACACGCTGGCCGCCCGCGTCTTCCAGGCCGAGTGCCGGCTCTATCCGGACGTTTTGGCGAAGATCGTGCGCGGGGAGCTGCCTCGTGGCTCCTGACGTGCTGGCGAAACTCTTCGACGACGCTCTGGCTGGCTGCCTCGCGACACGTTACGGCTCGACGAGCGCCGTCGACGACGCGATTCGCTACGTCATGGGGGCCGGAGGCAAACGCGTCCGTCCGATGCTTTGTCTCCTGAGCGCCGAGGCGGTCGGCGGCGATCCGCGCCGCGCCGTCGCCGCCGCACTCGCGGTCGAGTTCGTCCATACCTACAGCCTGGTTCATGACGACCTTCCGTGCATGGACAACGACGACCTCCGCCGCGGCAAGCCGACTGCCCACAAAGTCTTCGGCGACGCCAATGCCCTGCTGGCGGGTGACGCGCTGCTCACCGACGCGTTCGCCCGAATCTGCGACGACGGCGATCCGGCCATCAACGTCCTGCTCGTGAAAGAGCTCGCGCTCGCCGCCGGAGGCGCCGGCATGGTGCTGGGCCAAAGCCTCGACCTCCACTGGACGGGTCGTCCGGGAGCCGGCAAATCCCAACTCGATGAGATTCACACGAAAAAGACCGGGTATCTGCTCGGCGCCGCCGCGGCGATGGGCGCCCTGGCCGGAGGCGCGAGCGCCGACGTCGCCGTCCGCTTCCGGGAGTTCGGCCGCCTGACGGGTCTCGCGTTCCAGGTACTCGACGATCTGCTGGACGACGCCGCCGGGACCGGAAAATCCTCCGGCAAGGACCAGGCTGCCGGAAAGCTCACCTATCTCGCACTCATGACGCGCGAAGACGCTCAAAGCGCGGCCGACCGCTACACCGCCGACGCCATCCGGCAGATCACCGCGCCAGGCCTCAAGTATGAGGCCGTCGTCTCCTACGCCCGGATGCTTCTCACCCGCAAGGCCTGACCCTAGGCCTGTCCCCGCTTTTATGTTACGACTGGAGAATGACGAAGCTAAACGAAGAAAATTACCTGCATACGGTCCTGGTCTTCCGCGACCGGCAAGCGGGGGTCAGCGAGATCTTCGACCCCGCGTCGGAGACTTACTCCTACAACGCCTACTGCCTGGAAAAAAAACTGGTCGAAGAGCTCTTCACCTGCGAGTACGACTTTCTGAGCGACGCGCTGGACGTGGTCAATCAGGAGTTCGGCACCTGGGAGGCGGAAAGCTTCGAAGAGAAGAAGGGGTGCGGCTCCTGTGTGGCAAAATAGCCTGAAGCTCGTCCTGGTCGCCTCCCTGGCTCCGTCATTCGCCCCCGCGCCGCGGGCGCGGGCCGACGACATAGTGAAACCGGTCACCGACCCGAAGCAAAGATCCCCGAAGGAAGACCTTCGCGTGAAGCTCTTCAAGGATCAGGCCGGCAAGGCCGCCTGTGGCTCGGTCCAGATCGACCCCAAAGGCAACTCCGGCGTCGACACCGAGCTCGACGGCATCCTCAAGCTCGCTGTCGAAGCGCTGAAGAAAAAAGACGACAAGGCCCTGCAGCCGCTCTTTCATCCGCGCCTGAACGTCGGCCTCGCGGCGATCCAGGAAACGTTCGCCAAGCTCGACAACACCTACGGTGCCCCCTTCGACATCTCCGTCTATCGCCTTTGGGCGTTGAACACCGTCGACGGCTCGCCGAAGGGCCTCACCTGCGAGGACGACCGCCTCCTGGTCTTCCCGCAGTACGGCTATCCGCTGCAGTTCGGCGTCTGGCTGCAGATCATGGGACAGAGAGAACTCGGCCGCATCTTCCTCGCGATCGTGCCCGCGGAAGGCCGCTGGAACATCGGGGCCTTTCACGCCCAGCAATGGACGCATGACTCGAAGGACTTCGCCACATGGGCGGAAGAGGGCGTGCAGAACGACCGCATGGGGATGAAGGAAGCGGCTTACATCAAGTTCGACATCGCTTCCAAGCTTCTCGACGGCGGCGGCTTCATCGAAATCGCGATGCGGGACGAAGCGATCAAGGCCCGTGACGCGGTCATGTCGTTCGCCACGTTCGACAAATCCGTGCGCTCGGCGCTGAAGGACTTCGACGTCGTGCAGACGGCGACCCTGCTGGTCGTCGGCGGAAGCGGCATCCTCGTCCGGATCCGGGTGCCGGGAGAGATCTCCGTCGAGAACATGCAGAAGGAATGCGCCCGCACCGCGGAGACGCTGTCCAGGCAGCAGTGGGCCGCCTACGTCGAAGGCATTCGCTGCAGCTACCTGCTGCCCACCGACGACCCGAAGAAAGACGGCCAGATGGGCGGTCTGTTCATTCACTTCTCGGACTTGAAAAAGCCGGGCTGAGTCGCTTCTTCCCGCGCCTCTTCGATTTCCTCGAGGACGGCGGCGACGTCGACCTTCTTCGAGTGGTCGACGAAGATTCCCGTCAGCGGCGAATCGGGGCGGAGCTTGCCGTGTTGGTAGAGCTTCCAGATCTCCTTGGCGAAGCTCGTCTTCAGAACCTCGGGCGCCTTGCGTCCAAAGAAGGCTGCCAGCTGGGCCAGATCCCGGTCGAAAATGCCGAATGCGTTGTTCGCCGTCGCCTGCACGGCCTGAGGCAAATCGATGATGACCAGACCGTCACGGCCTTTCAGGACGTTGAACTCGGACAAGTCGCCGTGCACGATTCCCGCGCAGAGCATTTTCACGACTTCCCGGATCAGGGTCTGGTGAAATTCCTTGGCCTCGGCGGCGGTCAGCTCGACGTCGTTGAGGCGTGGCGCGGGCAAGCCCTCGTCGTCCACGATCATTTCGAGGAGGAGTACCCCTTCGAAGAAGCTCAGGGGCTTCGGGACGCGGACTCCCGCGTCGGCGAGGAGGTAGAGGGTGTCGACCTCGGTATTCTGCCAGTCGCTCTCTCGTTCCTTGCGTCCGAACTTGCTGCCCTTCTGCATGGCGCGGGCCTGACGGCTGTTGCGGGATTTCCGGCCTTCCGTGTACTGCGTCTTCTGGCGGAACGTCCGGTCGTTGGCTTCTTTGTAGACTTTGGCGCAGCAGGTGACGCCGTTGCTCGTTACCAGGTAGACTTCCGCCTCTTTGCCGCTCTGGAGCTGGCCGAGTACGTCATCGACCAAGCCGGCGACCAGCAATGGGTGGAGGCGCTCGGGGACTGTCATGCGCAGGTCATTTCGTGGGCTCTAGCGGCGGTG
>JAYVBB010000068.1:0-5260 GCA_043750715.1 Pseudomonadota bacterium
CTCCGCATCGTTCGCAAAGACCGTGAAGTCGCAGAGAGCGTTGCAAGTCGTACGCATGGTGTCTCCTTAGTGGGCGAGGGAATCCGCTTCGTCGTAGACGATCACTACCGCCGAGCCGGGAGCTCCGTGGGTCCTGAAAATTTGGGCTTCGCCCTGCACCCAGGAAGTCGCGCCGCCGTCGCCTTCGAAGGCCGCTTTGACCTTGGCCGCGTCGGTCGCGAGAAACCGCGAGAGGATGCCTTCGCGCTTGGCCATGTTTACGACTTCGATGTCGTGGTAGTGGCCGAGCGTTCTGAGATGCGTCACGACGGCTTCCGCGCGGCCGCGCGCCAGCTCGATGTCGTGGCGCGGGAGTTTCGTTCCGGCTGCCGGAAAGGTATGGTCGGACCAGGCCGCCACGGCCGCCTTCGACCCCCGGAGTTCCTGATTCCGGCCGTCGACCAGCGCGGTCAACGCGCCCTTGTTGGCGTCGGAGAGCAGCGTCGAATCGTCGGCGAAGCCGACCGTGACGGTGTTGCGTTCCATCACCTCGAGGAGAGGTGAGGCAACGAGTGGTAAAGAAGCAAACCAGGTGGCCACGGCAACGACGACGAGCCAGCATTTCATGAGAATCCTCCTTCACGGTCCATGAGACCAGGAGCAGAATCCGTGCCAACGCGGCGGGCCTTACAGTGGGGGCGCGGCGTCCCCCGTGCAGCAAAATCCCTACAGTTCAGTCGTCGTCGTGGTTCAGATCGCGAAAGTAACCTTCCGCGTACGCCGCGAACGTCTCGTTCATACCCGAGCCGCGCGAGTAGCGCGGAATCTCCCAAGTGAAGTTCTGATCGAAGATGCGTCCCTCGAGGTGACGGGCCCACGCCGCTTCGCGCGTCGCCGCTTCGAGCGACGAGTCGATGCCGGCCAGACTTTGCACGGCGCGGCTGCGCATCCGCGTCAGCTCCTGAAAGTCCTGGACGTCGCTCAGCACAGTGTATGCGTCGATTAGCTGGCGTCGGACTGCGGAGCGGTGCGCGTCGAGCGCCGCCAGCTCGTCGCGTTTGGCTTTGAGCAGGTCCGCGAGTTGAACCAGCTGCGCCTGCAGGTCCGGATTCGGCGCCTGGCGGAGGCGCTCGATGATCCGGGCCGCCTGGTCGTCGAGATCCGTGATCGCCAGCACGACCGTGCCGCGCGACCGTTGGGTCTCCCGTAGCTCGGCCTGCAGACCGTCGACCGGGGCGTCCGGCGTTTCCCGGGCGAGGTATTCGTCGATCTTGGCTTCGACCCGCGCCAGATTCACGAGTTCCTGATCGCGGCGGCGCAGCAGCTCCTTCGGACCATGGTCGTAGTATGCGTCCATCAGCTCGAGCCACGGCGCGAAAGCTACGCGGGCGACGTCGGTGTGGCAGGTCGAGCGATCGAACACCGTCGTGCCTTCGTCGCAGGCCGCGCGGACGATGGCGGCGCGGTCCACGTAGTAGAGCCGGGTCTGGTTCTCGCCGCCGCAAAAGCAGCTGGTCGCGAGGTCGGCTCGCGCCGCCGGCGCGAAGGCCAAGGGCAGCAGGGCGAAGAGCAGGGTTGGGCGAAGCATGAGGTCCTCCTTGAGAGTCTCGGCCATTACACGGGACTCATAGTCCCGCGTCGAGGTGCTCCGCCACCCCGGCGGAAAAGTTGAGCACAACCGGTGTTCATGGGGAATTACCAAGCAACTTTATTCAGGGCGGGAGCCTCGGATGCGAGAACGTCGAAACGGAAACCGCGCCGATCTACGTCTCGGGCCAGGTCGCGTTGGTGACGGCGCTGCGGTTGACCGACGCGCCGGAGAAAAAGGCCGACAAGGTCGTCGGCTACAAGCTGCCGAAGATGAACGACGGCTGGCGCCAGATGCCGGACGTCAAAGTCGTCGACCTGGCGGCGGACGGCTCCTTCAAATTTCCTTTCTCGAAAGACGAGCGGAGCGCCGACTGGGTGCTCGTGCTGCTCGACTCGAAGCAAGCGGCGATCGCCGACCGCTTCGTCGGCTTCGTCGGCATCAGCGACGGCGGCGACGGTATGATCCGTTTTCCCATGCCCTCCGCGCAAGCCGACATCGGCCTCGTCACCGTCACGCCTCCGGATCAAGGTTTCGACACGGCCCTGTCTCAATCGACGCTCGACGACGTGACCAAGAGCTTCACGATCGACAAGGCGGCGTCGGCTCAGATCGCCAAGACCGACTCGGTGCTTCGCAACGTCAAGAACGCCGTGCTGAACGTCGACGTCAAGGCCAAGACATTCGCGATGGCGACGCCGGCGTATACCTGGAACATGACGGGCGGTCACGAGCTGCAGGACGACGTCAGCGGCGTGCCGCCGTCGCTCGCCGACACGGCGGGCACAGGTGACGTCGCTTACACGGGAGACTTCAAGACGAACGACGGCTTCATCGCCAAAGACAAGTTCTGCAACGGCGACACCGCCGTGCACATCGTGCCGCCGAACGACACCGCGATCGAGGACGAAGGAGCCCATGTCTATGAGACGTTCTCGAACTCCGGCACTGCCATCGTCGACTCCGGCACCGGCTCCTGCGGCTTCGGACCCAACGGCGGCGGCCTGACGGGGAGTGCAATCGGCAACGAGTTCCGCGTCACCATCGCCAACAACCTGCAGTTCCAAGCCGATCCCGAGCCGCCGATTCCCGCGGGATTCTGGTCGCTGGAAGCCAAGCGGCAGGGCGACGCCGACTTCTCGCAGCGTGCCGCCTTCGACCTCGCGGCGACGTCGCCCTTCGTCAAGCAGGGCTCGAGCCTGGTGCCTCTGATGTTCGTTCCGACGGCCCACGTACTGTTCGACGGCGATCAAAAAGTCACGGGCATCGAGGTGAAGTTCTGGTACCACGACGGCACGAAGATGACGCAGCTCGACGATCTCAGAAAACTCTTCGCCGACGGCGGCGGGGGCCTGATCGACCTCGTCCACTTCTACTATGACGACTTCGCCTGGAACTGTGACGGCACGAACAACGCCTATGACGCCGGCAAACGTTGCAGCGGCGGCGCCAACATCAATCTCAAGCAAGTCGAAGCGCTTCAGGACAAGAGCGTCATCGTCGTCACCGATGGACTCGCGAAGGGGTGGAAATACCGCGCCAACGACGACGGCGGCGGCGACCCGCCAGTGTTGGACATGGACCGCTTCTCGATGAACTACGAAGTCGCGGGCGTCGCTTACTCCTGGACTTGGCAGTGATGAGTCCGGTGGCCGTCCGACCTGACCTTCAGCGGGAAGCGTGAGCCTTCAGCTGCCTGGCCACTTCTTGGACTTCGGCATCCTCGATCGCGTCCAAGATCTGGAGAGCTTGGTCCAAAACCCGCGGATCGAAGTCCTTCGACGCCGCGTAAAGCGCCGTCGAAGGCGAGAAGGCTGGCCCCCGCTTGACGACGCCGCTCTCGATGCGACCTCTTTGGAGACGCACATAGTGATGTCGTTCGAAGAATTCGAAATCGACCAAGATGCCGGCCTCGACGAGGTAACGAAATTCCGTGTAACGACTGCCGCGGAAACTGACCGTTCCTTTGGCCAGACTCTCGTTGTTGAACGCCGGATCGATGCGAGTCGGCAATTCTTCCATGTCTCCCCCGATGGTCCGAAAGACTTTGCTCTTTTCTAGAGAGTAGGTGAGGGCCGCGATCATCTTTTCGATGTCTCTGCCACTCTTCTGCAAAGCCACGTCGCCGTGGGCTTTGAATTGTTCAGCCGCTCGCTGCATCAAGGCCAAGTCGAAAAAAATGTCCTCTCGGATCGAGGGGTCTCCGGGGATGTCTCCGGCCTCCGAAAGATCTTCCACGAGCGTGCCCGTAACGAGCGGTCTGTACTGGTCCCAGATCAGGACTTTTTGACCCTTGCGATAAATGATCCTTTCAGCTTCCCCGGGCGTCACATGCTTTCTCGTGGCATCCCTGAAGACGCACAACATCTCGCCCGTGCCGAACGTCGCGCGCGTCTTGAGGAGAAAAATCGGTCGCGGTGGGTCGATCGGTTTGACTTGGTCCGTTGACTGAGACGGGCGCGGCGAACCGACGACAGCCTCTCCGTCATCGAGCGGGCGCGCCGGCGGTTGCTCGGCCACGACCTTGGGGAAGTAGCCGCAGTTCGGACAGGTGACGCGAGAGACCCGTTTTCGGCTCGAAATCTGGCGCCAATAGACGTGACTTCGACACATCGGGCAGCGGAGGACTGCGCAGCGAAACGTGAATCCGCACGCGGCGACGGCGAGACCCGCCCAACGCCAGCGACCCGGTAGCAACAAGAACGCCAAGGCGCCGAGCCGGGTCGTCCATTGGCCGGCGGCGTCCAGGCGTGCTTGACCGGTTCTGGTCAAAAACGTCTTATGCTCGTCCTGAGCGGCCCCGGGCGTGACGGACTTCAAGGTTGCTTCGGCCTCGTGTTACCGCCGAACTCCGGGCAGTACGGCTCGGAGTGGTCGAAAAGCAGCGGCAGCCGCGTTTTTGGATGATTGAAGCCCAAAACGCGCGCATGCAAGGCGATTCCTTGCTGATCCCAGGGGGGTCCGCCAAACCGGACGTCGCCGAGGATGGGGTAGCCCATGCTCGAGACGTGGCGACGGATCTGGTTGCGACGACCTGTTTTCAGGCGAAGGACCAGGGTCGTCCGGTTCTCGTCGCGCGACTCGACGCGAAAGTCGGTCACGGAGCGTTTGCCGAGCACCGGCTGCGTGATCGTTCCCGACTCGGTCGCGACCCGACCCGAGACGACGGCAACGTATTCGCGAACGACGACGTGTCGGGAAAATTGTTCGGCAAGCATGGTTGCCGCCGACTTGGTGCGCGCGAAAACCAGGATTCCGGAGGTGTCCTTGTCGAGGCGGTGCACGACGGCCAGGCGCTCGCGCGCGACGTACAGGCGGTCGAGCTCGTCGACGAGCCCTTCCTCGCCGTGGGCGGGCGTCGTCAGAACGCCTTTCGCCTTGGCGACGACGAGGACTTGATCGTCTTTGTGAAGAAGAGTGTGGGTCGCCATGTTCGCTTCGCCGCCAGGTCGCGTGCGTTCATGGTGCGCCCAGAGGGACTTGAACCCCCAACCAAGCGGTTATGAGCCGCCTGCTCTAACCGTTGAGCTATGGGCGCCATGAACGTTACGACTCTATCAGGATTCGATGAACGCCCGGAGCTTCTTCGACCGGGACGGATGGCGGAGCTTGCGCAGCGCCTTCGCTTCGATCTGACGGATCCGCTCGCGGGTCACGTCGAAGTTCTGGCCGACTTCTTCCAACGTATGGTCG
>JAYVBB010000069.1:0-4135 GCA_043750715.1 Pseudomonadota bacterium
GTCCTCCGCTCTCCCCTTAAAGCAACTTCAGTGCCAACCGTCTCAGCGCACTTCATCGTCACGGCGCAAGTTGCCGAAGCAGCGAGTGAATCTCCGCGCGCTTTGTGTGGAACGCTAGCGCGCTCTCACCCGTGCGCCAAAGATTTCGCGCGGCAGCTCTTTCCCTCCGTCAAAGAAAGCGCATGCCGCTTTCGCCAACGGGTTGACGGCTGAACGTCATTCCCAGGCATGCCGAAGGCAAGCCGCTGGGAATCTAGAGCAACTCTGGATTCCCAGCGCGTCGCTGCGCGCCGCTGGGAATGACAGGACCGTCAATGCGTTGACGTCAGTGCGTCAAAGCGAACGGATCGTCCGTGCCGGTGCCTTCGCCCGTGCCGGTGCCCGATCCCAAACCGGTGCCGGTGCCGGAGCCCGATCCCGCGCCGCTACCGTCGGAGCCTTGCGAACCGTTCGGGCGCACCGGTAAAACCAGCGCTTTGCCTTTGATCTCGTCGCCCTCTTCCGTCACGAAGAAGACCTTCGTGCCGGTTTGCTTGCCGCCGGTGGTGCTCTTGCAGAGCGCATTGTCCGAGTCTTCGGGGCAGTCGCCGCATTGGTCCAGCTCCCAGCCGTCGAAGGACCCCGACATCTTTTCTTCGAAGCTCGCCTTCTGGCTGTCGCTCAGTACTGCTTTGATGCCGGATTTCGTGCAGTCGAGCTTGGCGAGCGGCAGCGAAGAGCAGGTGGCTCCCGCTTCCAGGAAGCGGTCGTACACTTTGCCTTCTTCGTGGCACTTCGTGACGTTGGCTTTGTCTTCCTCGTCGCCGATGTTGGCCCCGCCGTAATTGAAAGCGGTGCCGGACGAGACTTCGCCGTCTGCGTCGCCTAGCTCGTCGTCGGCCGAGCCGAGGGAGTCGTCTTTTTTAGTCCCGGACGTCTGCTCGGTCTCGGCCGAGTTCGTCGTCGTGGGGGCCGGCGGAGCGCTGCTTTGCGAGCAGCTTGCGAAAATCGTCATGCCGAACCCTCCGAGGAGGATCAGCGTCGAAATCTCGCTTTGATACCTGTGCCAGGGCACGTTGAGGTCTCCGTTGAAATAGCCGTCTCTATTCAGGCTCTTCGGCTTTTTTTCGACGTCTCTTTAGGTCTCCGCAAATGTGACTGAATTAATCAATGGTTCTGGTAATATACAGACTCCCGATGGAGACGCAAAAAACGATGCCCCACACCCCCCGCCATCCGGCCTATGTCCTGGCCTTCCGCGAATGGGTCGTAGCGAACGGGTACGGCATCACCGACGTTTCCTATCCCCGAGCTCCCGGTCGCTGCAGCGCTGTTCTGATGGGGACGGCCCGGCCGCACAAAGCCGTCGCCGTCGTAGCGCACGCTACCGGCAACGACAAATACTTTCCCCTGATCGAGATCTACCGCCTCCTTCTGAAAATGGGGCTGGCGGTCTATGCCTTCGATCTCGACGGCCACGGACGGGAGAGCAGCCACACGCTAAGTCTGCCTTCGGCCGAGACCATCCTGGAGTTCGCGCTCACCGACGTACGCGAACGCGTCGGAGGGAAACCGGTCCATCTCGTCGGCCAGAGTTTCGGCGCGTTGCTCGTGATGCGGCACATCGCGCAGCGGCTGAATATGTCGAAAGACTACCTCTCCGCCGTCCTGATCTCGCCGCCCGTGGCGGGCCGGATCCTGGCCAGGCAGTACTGGCGCGAAGGCTTTTCCGTCCTGAGCAAGACCTGGCGCGCCGCCGCCCGCACCTACGGCACGTTAGGTGTAATCCCGGCGTTCGGTCCGATAAAGCGCGGCCTCTATCCGCTCCGCCTTGGGGCCGGATACAAAAGCTGGAGCGTGAAGTCCTACGGCGGGCTGGTCGACGAGCTGGTGAAGACCTGGCGCCCGAGCGAAGCCTTCGACCCGAACCGCATTCCGACGCTCGTCATTTTCGGCACCGAAGACGCGCTGACGCCACCGACCCAAGCCGAAGTGATGACGCGGCGCATCCACCTGCCGTCCGAGCTCCACCTGATCCCGAACGAGACGCACTTCACGACGCCTGTCAGCGCCGCGTGCCTCGAACTGCTCAGGCGCTGGCCGCCGTTTACTGAAGGAGCTTGAGAACGATCTGCGGCGCCGAGTTCGCCTGGGCTAGCACCGAGGCACCGGCTTGCTGCAGAATGTTCTGCTGCGTCATGTTCGCGGTCTCGGAAGCGAAGTCGACGTCCTTGATCCGCGATTTCGCGGCGCTCAAAGCCTCGACCTGAATTGCGATCGCCTTGTCGGTCTTCTCCAGACGGTTCTGAATGGCACCAAGCGATGCGCGGTAACTCGCGACCTGCTGCATGGATTTGTCGATCTGGTTGATCGACAGCTGCGCACTCTGCTTGTTGTCGATCCGCGTGCCTTCGGCGTTGCCCGTGTTGCCGAGGTTCAGCGACCCTTCGCCTTCCGTGAAGGCGTTGAGGTACGACATGTCGATCCGGATGACGTCGGTAGGGTTCCGGGCTTCGAGCGAGTCGACCTGGAGGTAATAGTCCTTGCCGACCTGGATCTCGAGAGGGGGACGGTTGCTGTGCTCCCGCATCTCTTCGGGGATCTCGGAGTTACCGACCAAGAGGCGCGTGCCGTTGAACTCCGTGCCCAACGCGATCCGGTCGACCTCGTCCTTGAGCGCGAAGAACTCCTGGTTCAAGTACTGGCGCTCGCGGGTACCGATGGTATCCGACGCGGCCTGGATCGAAAGTTCGCGAAGGCGAACCATGATGTTGTTGATCTCGTGCAGGCCGCCTTCGGCGACCTCGATCAGCGACACCCCGTCGTTGGCGTTGCGCCGGGCTTGCCCGAGCGAGCGGATGTCCGCCCGCAGGACTTCCGAGATCGCAAAGCCGGCCGCATCGTCCGCGCCTTTGTTGATCCGGTAGCCGGACGCCAACTTCTCCGATGACTTCTGGACCTCTTCGGTCGAGTACATCATGTGGCGTTGGGCGATCAAAGACTGGACGTTTGTGCGTACACGAAGTCCCATGTTGACCCTCTCTTACTTTGACTCTTGGTGCGATGAACGAGACGTGTTCGACTGGACGTGCTGATGTTTGCCGGCGACGGCAGATTCAGTGTTTGTGGACGGTATAAGTTAAGAATACAAGATTTCCCCGGGGTTGGGAAGAAGTCAGGGTAAGTGATACGGGACGGGATAACTCCGGAGCGACGAGCGGTACTGCTTGCGAGGTGCCGAGGATGAGCGGGCAAACCGTCAGAATGACTTCGTCTACGAGGTTTTCTTGGTAAAAAACCCGGTTCACCTCCGACCCGCCAAACAGGATGACGCGGGAAAGTTTTGCCGCGTTCAATTCTTTGATGATCGTCTGCGGCACAGACTCCTTGGTGGCGACGACGTTGCGGAGCGAGGCGGTCGCTTTGAGGCCTGGGATGGGGCGTTCGGAGACGAGCGTGCGCGGAAGCTTGTCCTGGCGCAGGAAGCTCGACTCCGCGGGGAGTCCTGCGCGTGTCAGGACAAACCAGTGCGGGTAAACGTTCTTGTCATTGAGAACTTCGAAGGCACCACCACTCGCTTTGATGGAAGAAGAACCAACGATGACGGCGTCTGCGGTTTTTACCAAAGCTTCGATGTGGGCACGATCGTCCGCATTGGTGAAACCGAGGGCGCGGCGTTCGCTGTCTTTCTCGCCCGGGTGGGAGGCGATGCGACCATCGAGGGAGATAGCCATGACGTTGGTGATCTTCATTCCTAGATTGTACCTTGGTACGCAGATTTCTTTTTAGCTGCAGGCTGCACTCTGCATTGCTGCGCAAGGCACCAGGGGTTCCACCCCTCTCCCTCGCCGGCTCGGCAGACACGCCCGGCCTAGGGGAACAATGAGTGTTCCCCTAGGTACCCCTCCACACCAAGGGGGCTTCGCCCACCATTGGATCCCCCATTTCCCTTCCGGGAGGCTCCCTCGTTCGGGCTTAACGGGTGGGCCTTGGGCAGTCACCCGCTCGAAGAACGCAGGTGAGCTTGGGGCAGCTTGCCTAGGTCCGAGAATGCAGTCGAAAAAAAAAGACCGCGAAGTTCGCGGTCTTTTTTTTCGTCGGATCTTTCGGACCTAGGCAAGTTGCACTTCGCTGACTCGTTCCCGCCGGCCGAAAA
>JAYVBB010000070.1:0-6305 GCA_043750715.1 Pseudomonadota bacterium
GTGTTGTTCAGCGCACGGCTGAGCAGCACACCGTCACCGAGAGCGGCAGCCTCGTCGGCTGCCTCGCGTATGGCGGCCAGCGCGGTGGCGCGACTCACACGGCCGAGCAGACTGCTGGCCCGTTCGACCTTGGCCTGCGCCTCCACCCACCGGTCGCCAGCCATCTGGGCATGGACAATTGCCCGGTCTGCCCACTCGACGGCGTCGTCGCGTTTGCGCAGCATTTGCAACTGGGCAACGGCCGCCTCGGCGCGGGCTCTGTCGGCACCGTCGGGGAGTTCGTCGGCGAGAGACATCAGCGATTCGGTCACGGCCTCGCACTCCGCCTCACGGCCCGGCTCGGTGAGGAGGCGGGCGAGGATGCGAGTGGCATCGATCCGCTCTGCGGTAGTTCGAGCAAAGCGTTGCCACTGCTCCGCATGCTCGAGTGCCTCAGGAAGAAAATCCAACCGCCACGCTGCCTCGGTGGCAACCGCCAGCACTCGATCGACGAAGCAATGGGCGGCCACTGCACCGAAATCAACACGACGCTCCATATCGACGGCTCTTGCTCGGTGAAGGACAACGGCCGGGGCATTCCGGTCGACAAGCTCAAAAAAGACGGCAAATCGGCGCTGGAAACAGTCATGACGGTTCTCCACGCCGGCGGCAAGTTCGACGACAAGGCCTTCGCCTTTTCGGGCGGCCTGCACGGTGTCGGCGCGTCCGTCGTCAACGCCCTCTCCGAATGGACCCGCGTCGAAGTCCGCAAAGACGGCAAAGTCTACATGCAGGGCTACAAACGCGGTAAACCCGACGCCGACGTCTCCGTAATCGGCGCCACCGACACGCACGGCACGCAGACCTTCTTCAAGCCCGACCCGCAAATTTTCGCCGACACCCGCTTCGTTTTCGACACCCTCACCAAGCGCTTCCGCGAACAGGCCTTCCTCAACAAGGGCCTGAAATTGACGCTCAAGGACGAGACCACCGACCAGGAAGCGACGTTCCTCTACGAAGGCGGCCTGGTGCAGTTCGTCGAGTATCTCTCGAAGGGCAGGACGCCGCTGCACTCCGCGCCGGTGTACATCACCGGCACCCAGCTCTCCGCCGACGGCAGCAAGATCGAAGCCGTGATGGAATGCTCGCTGCAGTGGACCGACGCTTACAACGAGAGCTTCTACTCGTACGTCAACAACATCCACACCAACGAGGGCGGCACCCACGTCACGGGTCTCCGCTCGGCGCTGACGCGCGTCATCAACACCTTCGCGGAATCGACCGGCCTGTTGAAGACCTTCAAAGAAGGCATCACCGGTGACGATATCCGGGAAGGCCTGACGGGCGTCATCGCGGTGAAGATCAAAAACCCTGAATTCCAGGGCCAAACGAAAAACAAGCTCGGCTCCGCCGAGGTCCGGCCCTGGGTCGAACAGATCGTCGGAGACAAGCTCGGAGCCTATTTCGAGCAGAATCCCGACGTCGTCAAGCGCGTCATCAACAAGATCATCGACGCCGCCCGCGCCCGTCTCGCTGCGAAAAAAGCCCGCGAACTGACGCGCCGGAAAGGCGCCTTGGACTTCGCCGGCCTTCCCGGAAAAATGGCCGACTGCCAGGAAAAAGACCCGGCCTTGTGCGAGCTGTTCCTGGTCGAGGGCGACTCCGCCGGCGGCTCCGCCAAGCAGGCCAGAGACCGTCGCACCCAGGCCGTCCTGCCGCTCCGCGGCAAGATCCTGAACGTCGAGAAGGCCCGCTACGACAAGATGCTTTCGTCTCAGGAGATCAAGCTCCTGATCCAGGCGCTCGGCACCGGGATCGGCAAGGACGACTTCGACATCACCAAGCTCCGCTACCACAAAATCGTACTGATGACGGACGCCGACGTCGACGGAGCCCACATCCGGACGCTGCTGCTCACCTTCTTCTTCCGGCAAATGCCGGAGATCCTCGAGCGCGGCTACCTCTACATCGCGCAGCCGCCACTCTTCAAATACAAGAAGGGCAAGACCGAGCGGTACATCAAGGACGAAAGCGCCCTGACCAGCTTCTTGACCGATACCGGCATGAACAACCTGACGCTTTCGGACGCCAAGGGCAAAGAGCTCGACCGCAACGTCCTCTCCGGCCTGATCGCCAAGATGACGCGCTACAACGAGCTGATGGACATGTCCGTCCGCCGCCGTCCAAAAGAAGTTTCCGAGTTCTTCGTGTTTCACGAGGAAATCGGCCCCTCCGCGATGGCCGACGAAACCCAGGCGACGGCGCTCGCCCAGAAAATCCGCGATTACATGCTGAAATCCCTCGCGGTCCAACGCGTCGCTGCGTCCAGCAAGGTCCAGTTCGACGCCGAGCACAGCCGCTACCAGATCATTCTCGAGACGCGGATCCGCGACATGCCGCAGACCTGCGTCATCGACTCGACGCTGTTCGCTTCCGGCGAAATCGTCGAGATGCGCCGCATCAACAAGCAAATGCACGAAGTGGCGCAGGCGCCCTTCAAGTACACCCGGCACAAGCCAACTTCGAAGGCCAAGGCCGTCAAAGAGGTCGAGGAAAAGGACATCGACGACACGCCGGAAACCAACATCGACCAGTCGCCGGCGGCGTTCGACGCCGATTCCGGCGCTCTGCACAGCCTCTACGACCTAAAGGTTTTCATCGAAGCCGAAGGCCGCAAAGGCGCCTACATCCAGCGCTACAAAGGCTTGGGCGAGATGAACCCGGAGCAGCTCGATGAGACGACGATGCACGTCGACAAGCGGACGCTGCTCTCCGTCGAGATCGACGACGCCATGGAAGCCGACCAGCTGTTCTCCACTTTGATGGGTGACGACGTCGAACCGCGGCGCGAGTTCATCCAGAAGAACGCGCTCAACGTCCGCAACCTCGACATCTAACCGGATCAGGATAAAAGCCGATGGAACAGTCGAAGAACATTACGCCGATCAAAATTGAAGACGAGATGCGTACATCTTTTCTCAATTATTCGATGAGCGTCATCGTTGCGCGCGCCCTCCCGGACGCTCGCGACGGTCTGAAACCCGTGCATCGCCGCATCTTGTATTCGATGTACCAGATGCGGAACTTCCACAACCGTCCGTACCTGAAATCGGCGAGGATCGTCGGTGACGTCCTCGGTCGGTTCCACCCGCACGGCGACTCCTCGGTCTACGAAGCGATGGTGCGCCTCGCCCAAGACTTCTCGATGCGCTACCCGCTCGTCGACGGCCAGGGCAACTTCGGCTCCATCGACGGCGACAGCGCTGCGGCCATGCGTTACACGGAATCGCGCCTCGAAAAGATCGCCGACCTCCTGCTCGCCGACCTCGACAAGGACACGGTCGACTTCAGCCCCAACTACGACGGCAAAGAGCTCGAGCCCGACGTCATGCCGTCGAAGCTCCCGCAGCTGCTTGTCAACGGAGCCTCCGGCATCGCCGTCGGGATGGCGACCAACATCCCGCCGCACAACGTCCGCGAAATCGCCGGCGCCCTCGAAGCCCTGATCGACAATGCGGCGATCACCATCGAACAGCTGATGGGCTACGTCAAAGGCCCCGACTTTCCGACGTACGGCCTGATCTACGGCATCGCCGGCATCCGCTCCGCCTACCTGACCGGCCACGGCTCGGTCATCATGCGCGCCCGGGCCAGCATCGAGGATTCGGCGAAATCCGGCCGCGAACGCATCATCATCACCGAGCTCCCCTATCAGGTGAACAAGGCGCGGCTGATCGAGAAGATCGCCGAGCTCGTGCTCGCGAAAAAGATCGAGGGCATCTCGGATATCCGCGACGAATCGGCGAAGGGCGACATCCGTGTCGTCATCGAGCTGAAAAAGGGCGAGAACGCCGACATCATCCTGAACAACCTCTATAAGCTGACGCCGATGCAGTCGTCGTTCGGCGTCAATACGGTCGCGCTGGTCAACGGCGCGCCGCGGGTGCTGAACCTCAAGCAGCTGCTGGAAGTATTCTACCAACATCGCCGCGAAGTGCTGCTGCGCCGGACCGCGTTCGAGCTCAGAAAAGCCGAAGAACGCGGCCACATCCTGGAAGGTTTGAAGATCGCCGTCGAGAACATCGACGCGGTCGTCGCCGTCATTCGCAAGTCGAAGGACCCGGTGGTCGCCCAGGTCGAGCTCGTCGCGCAGTTCAAGCTCAGCGACATCCAAGCCAAAGCCATCCTCGAGATGCGGCTCGCCCGCCTTACCGGCCTCGAGCGCGACAAAATCCTCGCCGAATACAAAGACGTCATGGCGCTGATCGCCGACCTGCAGGACATTCTCAACAAGCCTGAGCGCATTACGCAGATGATTCGCGACGAGCTGACCGAACTCCAGGAAAACTTCGGCGACGAGCGCCGTACCGAAATCGTCGCTTCCGCTGCCGACGAATTCACGATGGAAAGCCTGGTCGCCGACGACGAGGTCGCCGTCACCGTCTCGCTGACGGGGTACGTGAAGCGCACGCCGATCGACGCCATTCGCGCCCAGCGCCGCGGAGGCAAAGGTAAATCCGGGATGTTGACGCGCGAGGAAGACGTCGTGCAAAGCGTCTTCATCACGTCGAACCACCAGACACTCCTCTGTTTCTCGAACCAGGGTCGGGTCTTCGACATCAAAGTTTACGAGCTCCCCGATCTGCCGCTGCGCTCGCGCGGCAAGCACTTCGCCTCGATGGTGAAGCTCACCGAGAACGAGAAAATCGTTTCCGTTCTGCCGGTGAAAGAATTCAAAGAAGACCAGTTCGTCGTTTCCGTCACGGCTGGCGGCTACGTGAAGAAGACCGAGCTGATGGCCTACTCGAACATCCGCGCTTCGGGCATCATCGGTCTGAAGCTCGAGGACGACGACTATCTCGTCAGCTGCGCGATCACCAACGGCAAGCAGGAAATCCTGATCGCGACCCGCATGGGCAAAGCGATTCGGTTCAACGAAGACGAAATCCGGCCGATGGGCCGGGCGTCCCGCGGCGTCACGGGCATTCGCTTCGCCGAGGGCGCCGAAGTAGACGAGACGGAAGAAGCCGCCGCCGCCGACGAAGCCGAAGACAAGGCTTTGAAAGAAGCCGACCGCGTCATCGGAATGGAAGTCCTCACCGGCAACTCGACCATCCTTTCAGTCTGCGAAAACGGCTACGGCAAGCGCACGCCTCTCGACGAGTACCGGGTCCAGAGCCGCGGCGGCAAAGGCATCTTCACGATCAAGGTCACTGAGCGGAACGGCCTCGTGATCGGGTTGCTCCAAGTCGACGAAAACGACGACCTCATGGTGATGACGTCGTCGGGCAAAATCACGCGCTTCAACGTCAACGAGGTCGGCATCATCGGCCGCCTCACCCAGGGCGTGCGCCTGATGTCCGTGGAAACCGGCGAAAAAGTCATCAGTCTCTGCAAAGCGCAGAAACTCGAGGGCGAAGAAGTCTAACCATGACCGTGAAGATTGACGCGGGCGTCGTGAAGCACGTGGCGGGCCTGGCCCACCTCGAGCTCACCGACGACGAGGTTTCCTACTACGAAACCCAACTGAAACGAGTGCTCGGGCATATGGCTCAGCTCGACGCCATGCCGGATCCTCTGGAAAAAGGCTGGCGGGGCGACACCGCCGGCGCCGGCACGCCGGAACGGCCGGACCAGGTCCTCCCCTCGCTGTCGATCGAGGAGGCTTTGTCTCAAGCCCCTAAACGTGGCGAGTCGGCCTTTCTCGTGCCGCGCATCATCGAATGAAGCACACCGCATCCGGACTTGCACAAGAAGTAAGCAGCGGCAAGCTGAGCCCCCGCGACGTAGTCGACCACTACATCAGCCGTGCCGAATCTCACGCCAAAGCCCTCAACTGCTATCTGCACTTCGATCCGAAGGAAGTCCGGGCCGAGGCCGACCGCCAGGCGAAGCGCGTTCAGAATCGCGATTTTCTGCCTTTGGCAGGGGTTCCGATCGTGGTGAAGGACAACATCGCCACCAAAGGGGTCCCGACCACGGCCGGCTCGAAGATCCTGGAAGGCTTTCGTCCCCCTTACGACGCGCACGTGATCGAGCGGCTGCGGCAGGCCGGTGCGGTCGTCATCGCCAAAGCCAACTGCGACGAATTCGCAATGGGGTCGTCCAACGAGAACTCCGCGTATGGACCGGTAAAAAACCCGTGGGACCTGGACCGCGTACCGGGTGGTTCATCCGGCGGTTCCGCCGCGGCCGTCGCGGCGGATCTCGCTCCCTTGGCGCTCGGCTCGGATACAGGTGGGTCCATTCGCCAGCCGGCGAGCTTCTGCGGCATCGTCGGCCTCAAGCCGACGTATGGACTGGTCAGTCGCTATGGGCTAATCGCC
>JAYVBB010000071.1:0-11134 GCA_043750715.1 Pseudomonadota bacterium
GCCGATCGCCCCTTTTACTCCGTAACGGAGCAGCGGTCTTTCGACCTCGAGGTGGCCCGACTTCGGGCGCAAACAAACGTAGCGCTCACGGTCAGCAAGGTCGCTTACGGCCTTCGCTGATCGCTCAATCCGGAGTCCCCTAATGCTTCTTCAACCTCTCAAACGCTTTCTCGGAGTCCTGTTCTTCCAGGAAGCGACGCCTTTGATCCGCCGGGGGTGTGCCAAGTCCCTAGAGGTCCAAGACCTTCCCCGCTTGCCCACCTGGTTACGCCCCGCAAACGCCCGCCCGAGATTCTCCGCTTTGAATCTTGGCAGCCCCTGGCGGTTTCTCCTCGGCATCCTGACGGCTTCGGGCCGTCGGATGCTCGGCGTTCTCGCGCTAGTCGCCGCGATGATCGCCTCCGGCATCTTGGTGCCGGTCGCCATGAAACAAATCATAAATGAGCTCCAGCAATTGGCGCTCGGCCAGGGGTCCGTGACGACGGGCCTCTGGCTTACCCTCGCGTTTTCGCTGATTCTGGCCGGTGGTGCCGTGTTGCGTCAGCACTACTTCGACCAGATCCTGAAACTCGAGCAATTCATCGTCAGCGGTCTGAACGACCGTATATATTCGCACGCCTTGCGTTTGACCCGCCGCGCGCGGCAGGGCACACCGGTCGGCGATATCGTCAACCACATGGGTACCGATTCCGACTCCGTGGCCGAGATGCCGACGGTGACGGCCGAGATCGCCTACGGCATCGGCGTCATCGCGGCCGTGACGGTCGTGTCGTACCAGTACATCGGCGTCGCCACGTTCGCGGCGCTTGCCACCCTCGCCGTGCTGTCGCCCCTTTGTCAAAGGCTCGCGAAGCGCTTCATCGTGCACGACGACGAGATCATGAAGTTCCGCGACCTCCGGGTCAGCCTGATGTCTCAGGTGATCTCGGGGATCCGCGTCGTCAAATTCCTCACATGGGAGAACCGTCTCAGTGCGCAAATCGATGGGATCCGGGCTGAAGAAATCAAGGCGCGTAAGCGTTTGGGTTTCGCGATGTCGAAATCCGTCCTCCTTTTCCTTGGTGCCCAGGGCGCGGCGCATCTTGCCGCTTTGGCTACCTACGTCGCAATGGGCAACAAGCTCGACGCGGCGACGGTCTTCGCCGTCGTCACGCTCTTCGATCTTTGGCAGCATCCGTTCGCCCATTTGACCAACTACATCGCGGATCTGGCCGCGGCCAAGGTCGGTGCCCAGCGGCTCAGCGAGTTCCTGCGTCAGGAAACCCTTCCCGTCGATCCGCGTCGGGTGAACGGCGACCGGGTGCCGGGACTCTGCCTCGCCAACTACTCGGCGTTCTATGACGAGGAGAAAGCCCCCGCCATCGAACAGTGGAACCTTTCGCTCGCCGCGGGAACGTCGACGGCCATCGTCGGCCCGGTCGGCGCGGGCAAGACCACGTTTCTGGCATCGGTACTCGGCGAGCTGACGGCGACCCGCGGTTCGATGCAGTGGGCGGGATTGGAAGCGAACGAGCGCCCGCGCGTTGCCTGGGTGCCGCAGGCTCCCTATGTGATCAACGGCACCGTGCGCGACAACATCCTGCTTTCGGGTGACCGGGAAGTGACCGCCGACCAGGAAAGCGGAGTCGAGCGGGCCGTCGCGACGGCGGGCCTCGGGCTCGACGTGGCGCGCATGCCCGCGGGACTCGCGACCGAGCTCGGCGAGCAGGGGATCAACCTGTCCGGCGGCCAGAAGCAGCGCCTGAGCCTGGCTCGCGCGATCATGCAGCGCCCCACCGTGGCGCTGCTCGACGACCCGTTTTCGGCCGTCGACAAGCACACCGAAAAGTACCTGATGGACGAACTGATCCTCGGCGAGTGGAAAGGCATCACCAGAATCGTCACGACGCACCGGCTCGACACCCTCGGCGCCTTCGATCGCATCGTGCTGGTCATGGACGGCAAGATCCGCGCGGTGGGGTCACTGGAAGACCTCCTGAGCTGGAGTGACGACTTCAAAGCGTTCTACGCGGCCCACCAGTCGGGTCACGACGTTCAGCTTTCCGGCAAAGCGCCGGCGGCGGAAGCCAAAACTCCGGCTCTCGGACTGGAGGGCGGGTTCATCGTCGCTGAAGACCGGGAGAACGGCAGCGTTCCGGCTAAGGTCTACGGCGAGTATCTGAAAGCGCTAGGCGGAGCCACGCCGAAGAAAAGTGCCATGGGCATTGCGACGCTCGTCCTGGCGACGATCGTGGTCGGGTTGATGCCTCTCCTGCAAAACTGGTGGCTCGCGAAATGGATGCGGGACGGTTCGGACGTTTGGCGGGGTCTCAGGATTTATGCCTTGCTGGCCGCGGGCAGCGTCGCGTTTTCTTACCTTCGTCATCTGTATTGGAACTACAAAGCGATCCAGGCGAGCCGCTGCTTTCACGACCGCGCGCTCGCGAGCACGTTGAAGGCTCCGGTGCGGTTCTTCGACGTCAACCCCGTGGGCCGGATTCTCAACCGTTTCTCCTTCGACGTCGACGCGGTCGAGCGCCACATGGCCACCGCTTTCGAGCAGATGGGCTTTGCTTTAGGCAGCGCCCTGTTGACGATCTGTTTCATCGTGGTGCTTTCGCCCTGGACGGTCGTCGTCCTGCTCCCGGCGTTGGCTCTTTTCTACCGCTTGCAGGACCAATACCGTAAGTCTGCCCGCGAGACGAAACGTCTGAACTCGGTGACCCGCTCGCCGCGCTTCGCCCATTTCAAAGAAACGCTCGAGGGCTTGGATACGATCCGGGCTCACGGCAAAGAAGAGGTGTTCTGGCGTCGCTTCGATCAGGTGCTGACGACCAACCAGCAGAGCTTCCGCGCGATGGTTTTGACGAACCGGTGGTTCTCGTCGCGTTTGCCCGTGAACACGACGATCATTTCCCTCGCTTCGGTCGCCGCGATTCTCTATGCCGCCCGGCTCGGCCTGGTCGATCAGTCGACCGGCGCCTTGCTGCTCTTCTACAACTTCCTGCTGACCGACTACCTCAACTGGACCGTGCGCGCGTTCAGCGAAGCGGAGTCGCGCCTCACTTCCGTGGAGCGGCTGCTCCGCTACGGCCGAATCGAACCGGAACAGGACACCGTCGGCGACGCCCTGCCTGTCGCCGCCAGCTGGCCGGCGGGCGGCACGGTCGAGTTCGACCAGGTCCACGCGCGGTATGCACCGGGTCTGCCGGAAGTGCTCAGAGGCATCTCGTTCAGCATTCCGGCGGGAACCAAGGCCGGAATCATGGGTCGCACCGGAGCGGGCAAGAGCTCGCTGATTCAGGTCCTCTACCGCTTCCTCGAACTGGAAGACGGAGAGATCCGTATCGACGGAATGAATATTGCCAACGTGCCGAAGGAGAGGCTGCGCAAAGCTCTGGCGATCATCCCGCAGAATCCGACGCTGTTCCAGGGAACGCTGCGCGAGAACCTCGACCGTTTCGTTCAATACCACGACGACGCGATCTGGTCGGCGCTTGCGAAAGTGCAGCTGGCGGACTTCGTCCGCGCCCTTCCCGGCGGGCTCGAGACGCCGGTGCTCGAGAACGGGGCCAATTTCAGCGAGGGCCAAAAGCAGCTCTTCTGTCTGGCGCGGGCGCTGCTGTCAGATGCGAAGGTGATCATCATGGACGAAGCGACAGCGAGCGTCGACGTCGTGACCGATCAAATGATTCAGAGCGCGATCAAGACGGCGTTCGCCGACCGGACCATGCTGATCATTGCGCACCGGCTCGGGACGATTCAGCATTGCGATCTGATCCTCGAGCTCGAGCAGGGCGCGCTCCACTCCGTGCGGACGAAGGGGAGCCGGCAGGAAAAGGGGCTGGGAGTCCCGGCTAGCCCCCAAAACGCCCCCGCCCGACCCCGGTCGGACCGGATTCTGTGGGGCTAAGCCGCTGAAAGTTTGGCGAAAACCCGAAAGGCTCAATCCCGGGGGGCAAGGCGACGACCTTGCCCCCTAGAGCCTGATCGAGGCTTCAATTAGAGGAGGATTTATGACTACGGGTCGCATGCTCGTCGTGATTACCCTGGGACTGTTCGTAACCCTGACGCTCGGACTCAGCTCCGAAACCTGCGCTCAGGAACTATCCACCGAAGACGAAGCGTTCGAAGTCGGAGGTAGCTGCGCCGGACTCGCGTACATGAACGCGAGCCAGCTCAAGGCGTTCCTCAACGCCGGCTACAGCGACGACTTCCATTCCTTCTGCTATCCGGAAGAGCCCTATAGCTGCACCGACTACACGTCGTATCTCAAGGGCTTGGGCCGCATGACGACCGGCGAAGACGGTTATCACTGCAGCCTGCAGCTGCAGTTCTAATTCAGAAACGTCTTGAGATTGATTTTTACGGAATCGAGTGTGCCCGTGTCCTGGCCGGCCGTGTCCATGACTTTGATTTTCCAGATTCCGGACGAAGGTTTGTCGCGCCAGGTACGGGCCATGTCGTAGTCCATGTCCAGATTGTCGGTCGATCCACCGGTTTGGTTGTGCAGCACGTATGCCGTGCCATCCGGATGGATCAGACTGACCGTCAGGTCGCCGATGTAGGTATGCGTGATCTTCACATGGACTTTTACCTCAGCGATCACCAGAGGCTGGTCGATCATCAGATCGACGGTGATGCCGGCCTGATTGCCGTCGGGGATCGGCTTGTTGATCGCCGGGAAGTCGTGATCGAGAATGCGCGTCGTGCGGCTCGGATCTTCGACAAAGGCCGAGATCACCGAAGCGCGCGTCGCTTCCTGGCCCGCGCAGGCACCAGCGGCACAGGTTTTCATCGCGGTGCAGCCGTCGACGATTTCGTAGTCTTTGCCGCCGCGTGCGAGGATGCCTTCGACGGTGCCGTCGGTAGCGACGATAGGTGAGCCGGCGGCGCCGGCGAAGGCGTCGACGTCGGTCGCAAAAAAGGCGTTGGTCTGCACCGAAGTCAGAACCTTTGCTCCGTCCATGATCTTCGTCGGCAAACCGCTCGGATGCCCGACGGCTGCGAGCGCCGTGCCGACCGCGATCTCCCCGGTACGCCGGAATTTAAGCGGTGCGCGTCCGTCGACCGGACGGTCGAGGCGAATGAGCGTGTAGTCGGGGTTGCCTTCCCCCCCTTGGGCGCGGCTCACGATTTCGGCGCACGTGAAGTAGTTGGCGTCCGGAACGTCGAGGGAGACGCCGGCGTTGGATTTGGCGAAGTCGAAGACGAGAGCTATCTGGGCGCAGTCCTGAGGCGTCGAAATGCAACTGGCCGCCGTCACCGCCATTTGCGGATCGACCAGGAACGCCGTGCAAAACGCCGGGTTCGGCTGGTCGCGAAAGCGCTCGTTCGGACACAAATTATAGGAATCGCCGAACGTCGTCGCGGGGACCTTGTAGCCATTACTGGTGCGCATCAGCGATGAGCGGGCCATGAGCGCGCCGACCGAGCGTGCTTTCGTGACGAGCGTAGGGTTGACGGGTTGATCGATCAGCTCGCGCCGCCCGTCCTGGTCGTAGATGACGCTCGCGGATTGCGCTTTAGCCAACCCCGCGGCACTAACCAAACCAGCTGCCACACAGAATGCTGCGATATTCCGCATAGGAATCCTCCCGGGAGACGTTTGGCATTTTCCCTACCAGGTAAATCGGACGGGCATTTTTTACCTGGCCAGGTAGGCACAGTATAATCCTACTAGCCTCACCAGCGTGAGTCCGGAGGACAAGATGTCATCGCGCGCCCTCGCGGTTGTTTGTCTCGGCGTTTCGCTCTATTTGTCATCAACACAATTGGCACAAGCCGCGGTCGTAACGCAAATGGCGTTGGGCAGCGTGCATTCGTGCGCTTTGCTCGAAGGCGGCAGCGTCAAATGCTTCGGCGGCAACGACCAGGCGCAGCTTGGAGTAGGTGATTTGCTGGACCGCGGCGGCGCGCAAGGACAGATGGCGCAGCTTCCGGTCGTGAGTCTCGGCGGCGTCGCGAAAGCGCTCTCTTCGGGAGCCCGGCACACTTGCGCCCTGCTCGACGGGGGCTCCGTCAAGTGCTGGGGTAATAATGAATATGGACAGCTTGGCCTCGGCGACGCCGTGCGTCGGGGTGAAACCGCCGCCCAGATGGGCACGAACCTTCCCGCGGTAGCCCTCGGCGCCGGTCGCGCGGCGACGAAGATCTCGCTCGGCGAGCGGCACTCCTGCGCGGTCCTCGATGACCAAAGCGTCAAATGCTGGGGCAACAACACTTATGGCCAGCTCGGCCAGGTCGACGTGATCCACCGCGGTAATCTGCCCGATCAAATGGGCGACGCCTTGCTGCCCGTCGCGCTCGGGCAAGGCGCACTGGACGTCGCCGCCGGTGGTCGCCACACCTGTTTTCTATTAGCCGATCATTCCGTGCGCTGCGTTGGGGACGGCGCTCTGGGCCAGCTCGGCGACGGCGGCGTCGCGGGCAGCGCCGTGAGTCTCGGCACCGGACGCCAAGCCGTGAAGCTGTTCGCGAGCTTCGTCCATACCTGCGCGGTGCTCGACGACGCCAACCTGAAATGCTGGGGATTCAACGGCGACGGCCGTCTGGGTGTCGGCGACGTGGCAAATCGCGGCATTGCGGCCGTCGAAATGGGCGACGCCCTCCCGACCGTCTCGCTGGCTCCGGGCCAAGGCGTTGCGCAGATGCAGTGTGGATTCCGGCACTGTTGCGCGGTGCTCGACGCCAACACGCTCAAGTGCTTCGGCGTGAACATGAAAGGCTCGCTCGGACTCGAGGACGCGCTCAACCGCGGCACTTTGCCGGCGCAAATGGGCAACGACCTGCCGTTCGTGGACCTCGGCCGGCTCGAGCCGGCGAATCAGGTGTTCATCGGGGAATGGCACAGCTGCGTGCTGATGTCGCGCGGGCGCGTGAAGTGCTTCGGAGACAACAGCCGGGGTCAGCTCGGCTTAGGTGATCTGAACGCGAGAGGGCGGGACGCTGGAACGATGGGCGACCTGTTGCCGGTGGTCGGGATTTAAGACGTAGGAGTGGCGGATGCAAAGGGTTGGCTCGAGGCGCGCGGCGGCTGTCTTGATGATGGGGCTTTGGTCCGCTACCGGTCATGCGGAAGCGGGAGACGCGGAAAAGCACGCGCAGCGGATCTACCAACGCTTGACTGGCGTTCCGCTGGACGACGCGAGGCTGCAGCAGATGACGCAGCTGGTCGAGCAGGGGAAGCTCGCCGAGGCGGCGCGCATTGCCACCGAGGATCCCAAGTTTTACAACTTGACGTTGTGGAACCTGACGGCCGGACTATCCAACGTCGACCAGTCGCCGTACGTCGACTTCAACGACTTCATGGCTTCTATCGTCGGCGTGGCGAAAGACGACGTCGATGCCCGAACGCTGCTGTTCGGTGATTTCCACTATGAGGGACGGAGCAGCATGGGCCTTCCCGCCTCCGCTCTCGGCGACAACGAGCACTTCAAGCAGCTGGGTGTCAGCTCCCTCAACCTGAAGAGCGACCTCGTCCGCGTGGGCGGCCAGCTGCTGACCAGCCCGGACACCGCCGGCGTCTTGACGTCGCGCCAGTGGGCGAAAGAGCATTTCAATGCGGGAACCAACCGCCGGGCTCTCGAGCACACCTTCCAGGAATTCCTGTGTGCGCCGATCCAAAGCTGGAAGGACGTCGGTCTTACCGAGTACCACATCCGCCGCGACGTCGACCGCGCGCCGGGAGGCGACCCCGCCAACTTCCAGAACGTCTGCCGCACGTGTCACGCCGGCATGGACGGCATGACCGGAGCCTTCGCGCGTTATGACTTCAAGGACGGCCAACCGGTCTACTACGGCACGAACAACGTCGCGCCCAAGATGAACCAGAACGGCCACGTCTATCCCGAGGGCTACGTGACGTTCGACGACAGCTGGGTCAACCTCGCGACGCAGCATCACAACGTCGCCTTCGGCTGGAGGGGAGCGCTGGAAGGCAATGGCGTGCGCCAGTTCGGGACGATGGTCTCGAACGCCAAGGCATACAGCTCCTGCTGGACCAAACGAGCCTTCCAGGAGATCTGCAAGCGAGCGCCGGGCACGGCTGACGACGCCACAGTCCAAACCATCGCGACGACCTTCGAGACGGGCGGGTACAAGCTCCGCAGCCTCTTCGAGAACGTCGCGGCGAGTGAAGCCTGCCTTGGAACCGTCGGCAGCGAGATCCCGCTGGCGCTGAAAAACTTCCGCCAGCTCTTCGAGTCCTACGCCGTCATCACGCGTATCCCGACGACCGACGCCGTGGTCCGCCAGGCCTTCGACGACGTGAAGACCCGGCTACCGCGCCAAGGGCAGGTCTCGGAAGTCAGCTCCCCGATGCTGCTCGCGGCGACGACCCTCTCGGGGGCGTTCTGCAAGCAGATGATCCAGGGCGACTCGGTCCTCGCCTCGGGACAACGTCGGGCGCATCGCGGCATCGACTTCTCGAACGCCAGCTTGGCCTTCAACCGAGCCGCGCGGATGAACCAAATTCAAGACTATGCCCGCCTCTTCTGGAACCGGTCGGCATCCGACTCCGAGCTCGACTCCCTCCTCGAAGTCATCGGTTACGAATCGGAGCAGCGCCTGCTTTCGCTCGACGAGCGCAAGAAGGTGCTGCTGATGAGCTGTACGGCAACGGCGTCGAGCATGGGTTCTCTCCTCTTCTAACTCGCTCCAAGGGAGTTGTCATATGACCCGGGATTTCTTCAAAGACCATCCGCTAGTCACGCGTCGCCAGCTCATGGGCCATGGCCTTTTGGGGTCGGCTGCCTTCGCGTTCGTGCCCTCGCTCGCGAGCATGCTGTTCAAAGCAAGCAACGCTCAAGCCGCCGACGACTGCGGCGATGACGCCGGTGGGGCCTTTACTCCCTTTCTGATCTTCGACCTGGTCGGCGGCGCGGCGATGCCGGGCAACTTCCTGGTAGGCAAGCAGGGCGGCCCGGAAGACCTGCTGGAGTCGTACGATCTCCTCGGGTGGGACCCGCGCGCGGCCGGTGCCTTGGATAAGTCGTTCGGCCTGCCGATGGCGGCCAACTACAGCAAGATGCTGGCGGGCCTCCGCCAGACGGCGACGCCGGAAGCGCTGGCGAATCTTCGCATGGGGAGCTTCTGCCACTTCGCCCAGGACGACTCGAGCTCGAACCAGCTGTCGCCCGTGACGCTGGTTTCGAAGGCCGGAGCCCGCGGCATGTACCTGCCGAAAGGCATCGGCATGAAGGACTCCGCATCCGGCGGCAACAGCAACGTCATCTTCAACGAACCGTCGCTCAAGCCGCTCTTCGTCTCGAAGGTCGAAGACTTGCTCGGAGCCGTCAGTTTCGGCGACGCCTTCTCGGCGCTCGGCGGAGCCGAGATGACGCGGATGGCGCAAGGAACGCTGAAAATGAGCCTCGCGCAGGTCGCGGCCCTGCCGTCGAGCGAGCAGCAGCGTCTGCTCTCCGAGCTCAGCAACTGCGGCTACAAAAAGAACGTCGCCTACACGCAGGGCGTCACGGGCCTCGACCCGCGCGGAGACGCCGACTTCCAGCAGGTCTACGGCATCAACCAGAACACGGCGTCGAACGACCCGAAGGTCATCTCGGCCTCGGTGACGATGAACGCGATCAAAGGCCAGTCGGGACCGGGCGTCATCTCGCTTTCGGGCTACGACTACCATACCGGCAACCAGACGGCCGGCGACGGCAAAGACCTCGAGTTCGGCCAGGAGCTCGGCCGCGCAGTCGAAGGAGCCAAGCGCACCGGCAAGCCGCTCTTCTTCCAGGTGCTCACCGACGGAGGGTGCGGCGCAGCTCAAGGCACGCGCAACTGGCAGACCGACCAGGGCATCAAGTGCATGACGGTGATCGGCTACTATCGCCCGGACAAGGTTCCGGACATGGTGGGACCGCTGCAAGTTGGTCACTACACCGACGGACAAGGCGTCGACCGCAACACGTTCATCGGCGCCGATGCGAACAAAGTCGCCTACGCGGTGTTCGCGAACTATCTGAACATCCAGGGCCGGATCGGCGAGTTCGACACGTACGTACCGAGCGGCGTGTTCACCCCAGAGCAGCTCCAGCAAGTTCTGATCTTCGCGTAAGAGGCTGATCCTACCCCGGAGAACGCATGCGTCACGTTCGTTGGCTTAGTTGGTTGCTGGTCGTGCCGCTCGTCGGCAGCTGCGGCAAGGGGCCTGTCGATTCGCCGAACCTGTCCGAAATGGACCAGGCCGAGATCGACGAGCGCGATGCCCTGGCGCTCGAGGACCACACGCTGGTGGAGTGCGTGAACGGCATCCAGGCGTTTTCCGAGACCGTGCATCCTCTCGTAACGGCGAATTGCGCCGGCTGTCACGACCGCCGGGAAGGCACGCAGAACGGTCCCCGGTTCGCCGTGCAGGATCTCGCCGAATCCTACGCAATGATTTCCCGCTACGTGAACTTCGACGACATCGAGTCGTCGCTCTTTTTCATCAAGGGTGGGAATCAGCACTGCTCGTCTTACGGGATCAACTGCGGTGTCGATTTCGCTCTGATCAAAGACAAGCTGAATCAATGGTGGACGGGCGGGGAGAATCTTTGCCTTCGCCGAGGCAAATACCAGGCGCCCGCCTTTTCGGTCCCGATGGACATGCCGGGCCGGGCTCAAGGCTTCAAGGGGCTGCGTTGGGACCTGGGCTCGATCCGGGGCGACCTCCAGGGCGCCTACTTCGAAATGCAGGCTCAGGTCTTCGCGGCGCCTAGCGAAGCGACGAAGGGTGCCTACCGCTTTCGTGCGCCGCGTCTGGTTATCGGCGGAGGAACTTACGCGGTCGGCAACGTCCGCGTTCTGGTGAACGGCAAGCAGGATCCGCTGGCGAACGGCTACACGAGCCTGAACAAAGTCGTGAAGGGACAGCCTCTCCCGAGCGACGCCGGCAAGCCGTCCGCTCATGCGGCTCTTTCGTCGAAATCCCTGATCGTCGTGATGGACAAGGCGCAGGGCGACCAGCTCGGAGTCAGCTTCGAAATGCTCGATCCGGCCTTGCCGCGCATCTGTAAGGATCAAGCCAAGTTCGTCAGCGACGTGCTACCAGTCCTCGAGGCCAGGAACTGTTACACCTGCCACGGCGGCGGCCCGGAAAGCCTGCCCGGCAGGAGCCCTGCGAAGGACCGCTTCGGCATGAACGCTCCGGCGGCCGAGCTCTGCT
>JAYVBB010000072.1:0-7439 GCA_043750715.1 Pseudomonadota bacterium
GCCTCGCTGGAAACTATCGCGAGCTGGCTGGGCTTCTTTAGCGACGCGGAATTCGCGAACGACAACCAAGGGATGCAATTTGAAATAGAATGGCGAAAACCACAGAATCCGCGAAACGCCGGTGATTTCCGAGATTTCTGGGTATCTGGCTGAGAGCTGCTAGAAGGACGGTAAAACCTGGCGTTGCTTTGCGGCTTCGCCAAATTTCAAGGTTCCGGAAAATCCGTCGATGAACCAAGCATGCGATTCTGGCTGCTTACAATCTGCCTCTCGGCCGGCCCGGCCTTCGGCGCGCCGGCGGCGAAAAAGTCCGGTGGCGGGGCACGCGCGGCGTTCGAGCAAGCGGCGGTCGAATTCGGCCTGAAGGGCCAGCTCGACCTCGACCAGGACGACGACACCGTCGCTTACGCTGACCTGACGCTCGGCTATTTCCTGATCCAGGGCCTCGAGCTCGGGCTCACGTCGCTGCAAGGCACGACGGCATCGGGACTGCGGGATGCCAACGGCATTTTCGTCGAATGGGACTTCGTCAACGCCACCCAGTTCGTGCCTTTTTTCGGCGCCGCGTTGAAGCATGCGGCTCCCCCCGTTGGAGACGACGATCAACGCGACGCGATTCTCGGCACGGTCTACCTCGGCAACAATCTGGTCGTCGCACCGAACACGGCTTTGAGCTTCACGGTGCAGATCGAGTACGCGACGGAAGACGTCTACGGCCAGACGGCGGGAGCGCGCAAAAAGCGCAACCGCGAGGCAAACCTCGGGTTGCGCTTCTTCTTTTGAGGTCACCGGGTAGGGCCGATCACCGAGATCCGGACGTCCTGCCACACGGTTTTGCCCTTCACCACCTCGGCGTTGGGCGGGAGCTGCATGATCAGGCGCTGGTCGCCTTCCCAGCTCACGACGACCTTTTGCTCTTCCGCCAGCACGAGCACCGACTCACCGGCCTTTTCGCCGTCTCGGTGCAGAGTCACTTCCGTCGCGACCTTCATCGAGGGGCCGCAGTCTACGCGGGTCGTTTCCGCCGCCCAGGCTCCGCCGGGCGAGCGCACGACCGCAAGTCCCGTCCGCTCGCAACGATCCTTCCAGATCAGGGCGAGGAGGCCGAACGGCACGCCGACGAAGATCAGCAGCAGCAGAAAGATCCCTTTGGCGTTTTTCACGTCGGTTCCGCCGCTTTCGGCCGACGCTTCGGCTTCGGTTTGAACTTCTTCTTCGCTGCGGGGACGGGACGATCACTCGAAAACGCGAAGTTGAAGCCACCCTGCTCGGTGCGCACGAGCTTCGCCGCGAAGGCGTTGCCCGTCTTGGAAATGAAGCCCTTCATCTCCGGTGTGGCTCCGGTTTCGGCGTATTGCTTCACCTCGTCGCGGGAGATCTCCCGGCGGCAGAGAACCTTCGGCATCATGAACCCCAAGGGATTCTGCTCGCCGGCCTGGAAAGCTTTGAGGCGAGATTCACAAACGTAAGCGCCGCGCGTTTCGATGATGGAACAGGCGGAATGCACCGGACAGGGAGCAACGACCCCTCCGGCGGCGGCACCCTGACGTGCCGACGCGCCATGGGCGTCGACCACCGGGACCTGGACGGGAGCAGAGGCTTCCTCCCCTGCCGCCTGGATCAGCAGCCGGCCGTCACGCACGAGCAGTTTGGCTTTCACGTCCTTGCCGACGCGCGAACGGAAGCCGTCGATTTCCTCCAGCTCGCCGGCCTCGAGCAGGCGCTGCGCCGTCGCCCGGTCGAGATAGCGGCCGTAGAGGTCCTTCGCCATCTGGAATTCGCAGCGAGCGCAGGCGTAGGTTGCCGGTCGCTCGAAGACCTCGGCTTCCCGGCATTTGGGGCACGGCCCCAGTGCGCCGCGGTTGGGATAAAGCGTGATCCAGTCGATCTGGCGCGCGGCGTCGACCACCTCTTCCGTGTACCGCTTGACCTCGGTCATGAACGTTTCGCGGGTCCGCTTCGCCTTCTCGACCTCGTTGAGCTCTAGCTCTAGCCGGGCCGTCAGCTCGGGCGATGTCAGCCGTTCGGCCTTGACCCGCCGCAGCACCTCGATCAGGTGGATGCCCTTGAACGTCGGCCTGAGCGTCTCGTCGACGTACTTTTTGTACTTCAAATTCTGGATGATGTCGGCGCGCGTCGCGGCCGTGCCGAGGCCCTCGGCGCTCATCAAAGCCTTGGCGAGCTCTTCGCTTTCGACGTGGCGGCCAGCGTATTCCATGAGGCTCAGAAGGCCGGCTTCGCTGATCCGAGGCGGCGGCTTCGTCTTTTCTTCCTTTGCCGCGGCGCCCAAGTGGAGGACGCCCACGCCCTCGGCCTTTTTCTGGCCGGGAACCAGCGCCGGCAGATCCTTCTTGTCCTTGTCGTCGGCTTCGCGGTCGTAGACTTCCAGCCAGCCGGGAACGACCAGCGTCTCCACTGGTCCCGTGCGGAAGGAATGCTCGCCGACTTTCGTAGTCCGCTTCACTTTGTCGTAAACGGCGGCGGGGAAGAACGTCGCGAGGAACCGGCGGACGACCGCGTCGTAGACTTTCTGGTCGTCGCCGCTCAAGTTGCGGGCCTTGCCAGTCGGAATGATCGCGAAGTGGTCGGTGACGCCGCCGTCGTCGAAGGTGCGCTTGTCGTTTTTCCGCCCGTTTTTCAGGAGAAACTCAGCCGAGCTGCCGTATACGGGATCGCCGGCCAGCTGGGTGATCAAGCCCTGCACGGTCGGCTTGTAGTCGGACGGCAGGCACTGCGAGCTGGTCCGGGGATAGGTCAAAACCTTGTGCTGCTCGTAGCAACGCTGCGCCGCTTCGAGCGTCCGCTTGGCGGACCATTTGTAGCGGGTCGCCATGTATTTCTGCAGCCCGGTGAGGCTGAAGAGATAGGGCGCGTGGCGGAGGCTCTCCTCGCGCGACTCGGAGGCGAGCGCCGCGTGCCCCGCGAGGCTACCGAGAATGGAGTCGGCCCGGTCCTTCTGGAAGATCCGGTCGTCCTTCAGCTCGGGAAACCGTTCGTCCGCCTTGAATTGGGCGTCGAAATAGGTGCCCTCGTAACGGTGCGTGCCGTCGGTCGTGGTGCACTCGAAGCGGCCGGTGACTTTGAAGAAGGGACGCGGATCGTGGCCGAGAATTTCGAGCTCGCGCGTCACGAGCAGCGCCAGCGTCGGCGTCTGCACCCGACCAACCGACCACGGAGTCCGGTCGCCGCCGGCTTTGAGGCGTTCGCTGAAGGCCCGCGTCGCGTTCATTCCAATGAGCCAGTCGCTTTGCGCGCGGCAATGCGCCGCGGCGCCCAGGCCGTCCAGATCGACGCCGTCGCGGAGTCCTTTGGCGAAGCCGTCCCGGATCGCTTCCGTCGTCATCGACTGAAGCCAAAGACGCCGGACCCATTTGTCAGAGCCGAAGAACTCGACGATCTCGCGGAAGATCAGCTCGCCTTCCCGCGCGGCGTCACAGGCGTTGATCACGCAGGTGACGTCGGGGCGCCGTAGCAGATCCTTCAGGATCTGGAGCCTTTGCTTGTGCTCCGGTAGCGGCTTCAGCTCGAAGCGCTGCGGCAGGATCGGCAGCAGGCTGATCTGCCACGACTTGTACTTCGGGTCGATGTCCTGCGGCTCGAGTAGAGTGAACATGTGGCCCACGGCGAACGAGCAGAGGTACTGGTCGCTTTCCCAGTAGGCGCCGCCCTGCATGGACTTGAAGCCTCCGAGCGCGGCGACGACGTCGCGCGCAACGGAAGGCTTCTCAGTGATGATCAGAGATTTCGCGATCGGAGGAACCTCCGACTAAAGCTCAGGTCGCGGCCGGAGCAGCTTCTTCGGCGGCGGGTTTCGCTTTCGCTTTCAGCTTCTTGAGCTTGCCGGCGTCGACGAGGATTTTGACTTTTTCTTCGCCGTTGACAACGCCGCCGCCACGTTTGGTGACGACGAAGCGGCCGTTGCCGCGTTGCTTGATCTTGAATGCAGGGGCCTTTTTCACTTGGACTCCATCACTAAGGGAGTCCTTCTTTACCTTTTAAGGGGCTTTGGAGTCAACGGAAAGACGGCCCGCCCTCGGCTCGTATCCCCCTATTATTCTTGACTTTGCCTGGTCCTGGACGGACCATGGGGCCATGACGGAAGCCAAAAAGACCTCGGGCAACGGCCCCTTCTACAACATTCTGTTCAACATCGCGGTCCCCGCGCTGATCCTCTACAAGCTGAGCAGCGAGCATCGCCTCGGTCCGGCCTGGGCGCTCGTCCTTGCGCTCTGCTTCCCCGTCGGCTACGGCGTCTTCGATTTCTGGGCGAAGCGGAAGGCGAACGCCATTTCGATCCTCGGCTTCGTGAGCATTCTGCTGACGGGATCGTTCGGGCTGATGAAGCTCGACGGCATCTGGTTCGCCGTCAAGGAAGCGACCATTCCGTCGCTGATGGGCATTGCCGTCGTCGCTTCGCTGAAGACGCGCTACCCGCTGGTCAAAACGCTGCTCTACAACGAGCGCGTGATCGACGTCGAAAAAGTCGGCCACGAGCTCAAAGCCCGCGGCACGGAACCCAACTTCGAGCGCCTGCTCTTCGGCACGACATGGCTGCTTGCCGCGTCGTTCGCTCTGTCGGCGGTACTCAACTTCGGGCTCGCGGTCTACATCCTGAAGAGTCCCGCCGGCACCGAGGAATTCAACCAGGAGCTCGGCAAGATGACGGCGATGAGCTATCCCGTGATCGTGCTGCCCTGCATGGTCGTGACGATGATCGCGCTCTGGCGCCTGCTCTCGGGAATCAAAAAACTCACCGGCCTCGACCTCGACACGATCTTCAAAGGCGCCAAGACGTGAGCCGCGTCGTCTTCTCGACGGAACCTTACGGCTACCTCGAGCAGGCCCTCGTGCAGCACAAGGGTTTCGTCTCCGGCAAACTCGCGAGAAAGACGTTTCCCGACGGCGAACGCCTGCTCCGGATCGGCGACGAGCTGCGGGGCAAAGACGTCGTAGTGCTGGGCGGCACGTTCAGCGACGCGGCGACGCTCGAGCTGTTCGACCTCGCGGTCGGCCTGGTCGGCCTCGGCGTCAACACCCTCTCACTCGTCATCCCCTACTTCGGCTATTCGACGCAGGAGCGCGCGACGCGTCCCGGCGAGGTCGTCACCGCCAAGTCCCGCGCCGTGCTCTTGTCCGCGATTCCGCGGGCGCGCCTGACCAACGAAGCCGTGCTGATCGACCTGCACACTCCGGGCATCACGCACTACTTCGAGGGCCACCTCCACTCGACCCATCTCAGCGCGCACCCGATCCCGCTCAAGATCGTCAAGGAGGCCCAGGCGAAAGGCTCCGTCGTCATCGGTTGCACCGACGCCGGCCGCGCCAAATGGGTGCAGAACCTCGCCAACGAAGCCGGCGTCTCCGCGGCGTTCGTGTACAAGACCCGGCATGCCGACGGCAAGACTTCCGTCACGGGAATCAACGCCGACGTCGCGGGTAAGCACGTCCTGCTTTACGACGACATCGTGCGCACCGGCGGCTCGCTTCTGCATGCCGCCGAAGCCTACAAAAAGGCGGGCGCGACGAAGATCACCGGCCTGGTCACCCACGCCGTGCTGCCCGGCGACGCGCTGAAGAAGATCCAAAGCTCCGGCCTCTTCGACGTGCTGCACGCCACCGATTCGCTGCCACGCGCCCGCGAGCTTGAAGCCGCCGCGGGCGGCTTTCTGAAAGTCGCCCCGCTGACGCCCTTGATCGCCGGTCACTTCACCTGAGGCGGAACCCGAGGTAACCCGGCCAGAGCGCGAGCGCCCGCTCGTTGGCTCCGACTTCCAGCCAGCGCCGGGCGGTCTGGACGGCCCGCTCTTCTTCCGACGGTTGGTAGACGCTTGCCTTGATGTGGCTTTCGGCCTGCCGGATGCACTTCATCATTTTCTTCGTGCCGGCCAGGCACTGCGAGAGGTTCATGGTTTCAGGCTCGTAGTGGAGCACGGGATAGAGCTTTTCCGGATCGAGTCCGCCCAGCTTCTTCGCTTCCTGGAAGGCCAGGTTGATCCCGCCGATCTGGTCGACGAGTCCCAATGCCTTCGCCTGGGTGCCGGTGTAGACCCGGCCTTGGGCCAGCTTGTCCACGTCGTCGATTTTCATGTGGCGGCCTTGGGCGACTTTCGCCAGGAATTGCCGGTAGACTTGGGCGATCGTGCCGTCGACCAGCGCCTTGTCCTCGGGTGTCGCCTTCTGGCCCATGTCGAGCATCGCCTTGCGGTCGCTGCTGGTTACGACGTGGAAGCTGACCCCGTACTTTTCCTCGAAGCTCTTGAGGTTCATCAGCATGCCGATGACGCCGATCGAGCCGGTGATGGTGGTCGCTTCCGCGATGATCGTCTTTGCGGGCGCCGAAATGTAGTAGCCGCCCGAAGCGGCGTAGGTTCCCATCGAAACGACGACCGGCTTCACTTTCGCCAGGCGGTCGACCTCGTTCCAGATCACGTCGGAGGCGATCGCCGAGCCGCCGGGAGAGTTGACCCGGAAGACGACGGCTTTGACGTCGTCCTCTTCCATCGCCCAACGCAGCTCGTCGATCAGGGGAATCGGCGCGATGCCGTCATCGTTGCCCCCAAAGCCCTGGGGGCTGTCCATGTTGATTTCGCCGACTGCTTCGATCAGCGCGATGCCGGCGTCGCCGCCGGCCTCGTTGGGCTCCTTGTCGCCGCGTACGAGCTTCAGGTAGTCGCTGACCGAGACCACGCTCTTGGCGTCACGCCGCGGCGTGAACAGGCCGTCGACGTCGTAACCGATCTCGTCCACCATACCTTCGGCTTTCGCTTCGTCGGCGGTGAAAATCGATTTTTTGTACCACGCGAGCACTTGCGCCGGGTCTTTTTTCCGGCCCGCGGCGACGTCGGCGACCAAAAAGTCGCGAAGGCTCTGCTGCAGGGAGCCGTACTCTTCGAGCGTGGGCTCGGTGGGCTTGTTGAGAACGAACGGCTCGAAGGCGGACTTGTACTTGCCTGCGCGCACGACGTCGACGTCGACGCCGATCTTGCGCAGCGCATCGCCGAAATACGTGAGGTGGAAGGCCGGTCCCATCAGCTCCAGCGGGCTAGCGGGATTGAGGATGATTCGGTCGCTGGCGCTCGCGACGTAATAGGTCCAGTCGTCGCCTTGCGTGACGATCGTGGTGATCTTCTTCCCGGAAGCCCGAAACTCCGTCAAAATGCGGTGCAGCTCGGTATAGTCGGTCATCGACCCGCCGAGGAAGCCGATGTCGACGGCAAGCTGGGCGACGCGGTCGTCCTTGGCGGCGCGCCGCAGCGAGGCGCGCAGCTCGGACAGGTAGATTGGTTCTTTGCCCCGAAAAAGGCGCGTGAAGATGCGCGACGTCGGGTCCGGCTCGCTCGCCGCGAGGGCTCCCCACAGCTGCAACGTCAACTCCACCGGCTTGTCCTTGCTGAGATGCACGTTCGGCACGTCCATCATCTCGGACTTCTGCTTCGACA
>JAYVBB010000073.1:0-8619 GCA_043750715.1 Pseudomonadota bacterium
CAGTTCCGTGCCCATATCCTCCGTGAAACCGTCGGGGTCGTTAGACCCGAACGCCAGCAAGCCCTGCCGGGACGGCTCCCAGATCGCCATCCGGACCATGGCCATCGAGCGGACGCCCGCCGCGCCCGTTCCGAACAAGCCCAGCGCTGTGGGTGAAAAGCCCATGCGCGCCTGGCGGTGGGCGCCGCCGAGAATCAGATCGACCTGACCCTCGACAAGCGAGCGCCATCCGGCAGGAGCCAGCGCGTCGGTCTCGAGCGCGATCACCCCGGCGCTGAGGCCGAGACGCGTGCGGGCCAGTTCGTCGACCCGCCGCGCCAGGTCGGTCTGGTTGCGCGCCACGCCGAGGTCCAAGAGCAACGCGCCTATCGCCGCCAGGTCGGCCAGGTGATCGTCAAAGCTCCCGATGGGCTACCCGCGATGAGCCAGGAAAGCGTCGACCTCGCGCTAGTCATGTTCGGCATCGAGTTGCCGACCACCGCCGAGCATCCGGCCTTCGACCCGAACCTCCGCGACCGCGGTCTGACGACGCGCGGTGCCTTCATGGACAAAGCCCAGGTCACCGTCGGTCCCGCGGCGTTTTCGTCCTGGTCGCTCCTCGGCTCGACGCTTGCCCACGAAATCGAAGTCCACTGCCAGCAGAACTTCCTCGCGATCTATCTCATGGACGCCGTCGGCCTCGACGGCACCGGCGCCGCGGAAAGACAGGCTTACATCCACGAGCTCAAGGGCGCCAAGCGCTTCGGGCTGGTCAGTGAAGACTCGGAGCTGATCGCGGATACGATGGAATACTACTACCCCGAGAAGACCGGGCAGGCGAAAGTCGGCGTCCCGAGCGTCGTCCGGAACTGGCTGGCGCGGAACTTCCTGAGAGCCGACCGGACGTTTTGAAGCTATAGTGGCCGCTCCTTCTTTTCGGAGTGGCCCATGAGAACGCTGTCTCTCGTCTTGCTTTTGCTGTCTCTCACCGCCTGCGGCAAAGACGAAACCGATTTCGACGATCTAAAGGGCCAGGTCGGCGTCGTCGCCGGCAACTTCAACATGCGACTCGGCCAGTTCTATCGGGACAAGATCGACGCCCTCCAGTCGAAGCTCGACGGCGTCGCTCCCGGCATTTCGGCGCAGCTGACCCAGCGCTTCAAAGGCAGCGACGAGACGACCGACGGCGCGACCAAGTTGAGTGACCTGCTCAAGGTGAAACTGCCCGGTACCGAGTCCGAGGTCATCAACCAGCAGATCTTCCGCGAGCTGGTGAAACTCTCCGGCGAAGGCGGCGTCTACTTCGACGTCGTCGACACCGAAAAGTACCTCAAGACGCCGAGCTACGTGCCGCCGGTCTCGACCGACGCAGCGTACGACCCGGAAATGGGCAACCAATACTACTTGGACATGATCCGTTGGTACGACGCCGTCAAGGACGTCGATTCCCTGCTCGCGGCCGCGCAGCCCGTGGTCGTCGCGGTCCTCGACACCGGCGTCCTGGCCACGCACGAAGACCTGAAAGACCGGATGTGGAAGGGCAGCGACGCCGAGGTCGGCTACGACGCGACCACGGGCAAAGTCCTCGCCCAGTCGGAGTCGACCGACGGCAACGGCCACGGCACGCACGTGGCAGGCATCATCGGCGCGAAGGGAGGCAACGCCAAAGGCATTCACGGCGTCGGCTACATTCCGGGGCGCGGCGGCGTCGCCTCGCAGTCCCTGAACGAAATCATGGCCGTCAAAGTCCTGAACGACAACGGTGCCGGCACCTCGACTTCGATCACCGACGGTTTGAAATGGGCCGTCGACCATCACTGGGCGCAGAAGGCGTCGGTGGCCGGCCGCTCCAAGCAGAAACTGATCGTGAACATGTCGCTCGGCGGCGCCTTCGAAGCGGAAAGCTACCCGTACAAGAAGGACGCCGGAGGCAACTTCGTCTTCGAGGACGACCTGTTCAACTACGCGACGTCGAAGAACGACGTGCTGATCGTCGTCGCCGCGGGCAACGAGTCCTGCGGCATCAGCGGCCCCTGCGACCTTTACGGCGAATCGTACAAGCAGACTTACTACTTCCCGTGCTCCTACAGAAATGTCCTCTGCGTCGCTGCGACGACGAACGAAGACAAGCTCGCCGGCTTCTCCAACCGCAAAGGTTCGGTCGGCATCGCCGCGCCGGGCTACCAGATCGAATCGACGGTGCCGACCGGCGCCAGCCCTTACGGCTTCTACAGCGGCACCAGCCAGGCGACTCCCGTCACGGCCGGTGCCGCCTCGGTCGTCTGGGCGCTTTATCCCGACCTCGACGCCTCCGACGTGAAAGCCGTTCTGCAAAAGTCCGCGTCCAAGATCGGCGACATCACCGCTCAAATCACGAGCACCGACGGCCGCCTCGACCTCAAGGCCGCCCTGACTTACGCCGCCGCTCTGAAGGCCGCTGTCAAAAAGCCCGCCGACCTGGAACCGGCCGCGGGCGTCGTCCTCTCGGACAAGCAAACGCCGAAGCAGAATCCGCCCGCGGGTCAGCTCGACCCGAATGCGCCGAGCAACAACGCGGTCGGCGAATCCGGTCCCGAAGACAAAGGCGACGGCTCGGCCAACGGCTGCGGCGTGGTCGCGGGCGGCGGCGCGGGGCAGGCGATGGCGCTTTGGGCGCTGTTGCTGCCTCTCGCCTTCCTCTTGCTCACTTCCCGTAGCGGCTCGCGGTCTCGACGTAATGGCGAGCGGAATCGCTGAGCGACTGGTACTCGGCGTCCGTCAGCTGGCGGACGGCCTTCGCCGGCGAGCCGAGGATCAGGGAGCGCGGGGGGAATTCCTTCCCCTGCGTGACCAGCGCCCCGGCACCGACGAGCGACCCCTCGCGGATCAGGGCTTTATCCAGGATGATCGCGCCCATGCCGATCAGGCAGTGGTCCTCGACCGTGCAAGCGTGAACGATGCAGTTGTGGCCGACGGTCACGTCGGAGCCGATGACGCAGGGCGACTGGCCTTCCGTCACGTGGACGGTCGTATTGTCTTGGATGTTGGTGCGCTCGCCGATTCTGATGTAATGAACGTCGGCACGGACGACGACGTTGAACCAGATGCTCGACTGCCTGCCTACGTGCAGATCGCCGATCAGCTGGGCGCCGCTCGCGACGAAGACGTCGGGGGCCAGCGTCGGAGAGACGCCCCCGAAGGGCAGGATGTTGGCGTTGGGTAACTTGTGAACCAAGGAAAAAAAGCCTCCGCAGAGCCGAGCAGCGAGACGCGGCTCTCTGATATCCTTATCCCGCACCTGGAAACGGTGCTAGACGAAATCTTCGCCGTGCCGCCGGCGCGGATCTTTCCGGACCTGAAGCGCCCCGAAACGGTCGCCGCGCTCGCGGCCTTTGCCCGCCTGGGTGTGCCCGACACCCTCGCTCGCCTCGAAAGGATCCGCCGCATGGCCCATGAGATCGAGATCACGCCCGAGCAGCTGAAGGCCATGATCGACCGCAAGGCCGGCTTGCCCGCCGAAGCCTTGGCGAAGGAGGGGGGGTTGATCCTGCTCGACGTGCGCGAGGACTGGGAATACGAAACCTGCAAGATCGCCGGATCGCTCCGGCTCGGCGACTTCCGCCTCGAAGACCTGTTGCCCCGGCTCCAGGCCGCGGCCGACGTGATCGCCATTTGCCATCACGGCGTGCGGTCGTTCAGCGCCGCGATGTATCTCCGGGACCACGGCGTCCCCGGCACGCGCTCCCTCGAAGGCGGAGTCGAAGCCTGGGCGGAAGAAATCGACCCGACGATGGCCCGGTACTGATGATCAGCCGCCTCCTGGTCATCTATTGGATCATCTGCATCTTCGCCACCCATTGGCCTTTGCCGCAAGGCGCCGAAGTCTTCATGGTCTGGGACAAGGCGGTGCATGCCGTCATGTACTCGGGTCTTGGTCTGCTGCTCGGCTGGCGCCTGGGTCTGGGCGACCGCTCGTTTCGCACCGTGTTCTACGTGGGACTTGCCGTCCTTGCCTGCTACGGGGCTCTCGACGAGCTGACTCAGCCTTGGACCGGACGCACCACCGACATCATGGACTGGTCCGCCGACATTGTCGGCTCCACTGGGGGGCTCGCTCTCAGTAGAAGTAGTTTAGGCCGAATCGGATCCCGTATTTTTGGTGATCGAGGTCGTACGTGATCCCGCCGAAAGTGAACGGGACCTTGTAGTAGTGCACCAGAGACTTCAGGGCGTTGGTGCCTTTGCCCGGATCCATGTGGCGGAGGGTCAGCTCTTCGAGGCTCAGACCCAGGTTGAGGCCGACGATCCGTTGCTTGTAGTCGCGCTCGCGGTCGTAGCCGCGCGTCTCGTAGCTCAAGCCGACGGTGTAGAGGTCTACCGCCGAGGATTCCGTGCCGACGAGCCGGGCGGCTTCTTTCAGATGCACGTTCAGGTGGTACATCGAGCCGTTGTAGTCGTTGTCGACCTGGGCCCAGTCCACCTTGCCGTCGAGTTTTTCCTGCGACGGGAGGTACGTCCAGCTCACCGATAGCAGGCGGTCGAGCGTCGGGTGGGCGAGCAGGTACGCGCTGGTGAGCGTGCCCATCGTGTTGGCGGCGAGATCCTGCGGCGAGAACTTGAACGTCGTGTAGCCGTCGGCCACTTCCATCGCGGTTCGGATCGCCATGCTGCCGATGACGGCGTTGACGAGGGAATCCGATTCGCTATAGCCGTAGCTGCCGTAGATTTCGTGGAGCGCCCGCACCAGCACGAAGTCGGTGTAGAAGTGCCCGCACTTGTCGGCGCCGCCGGCGTAGGTGTCCTTGCCGAACCAGCCTTCGTTGAGTGTGGTGAACTCCCCGGTCCAGGTCTGACGGTACTTCCAGGAGATGGCGCCGCCGACGCCGAGTCCCAGGCCGACGCCGAACACGTAGAAGTGAGCCATCGGGTCGGGCGCCAGGGCGGCCTCGGCGCGGGCCTTGGGGGCCCCGAGCAGGCCTTGCAGGAAGGTGACCAGGGCGAGCAAGAGGGTCGGGATGCGGGACATGGGATCTCCTCCGGTTTGTTCTTTATGAGAACGAGGAGCGAGGTCGTTTGGCGCCACACTTAAAGCTTCGTGACTACAGGGGAATCTGAACGTTCAAAAAATCGAAGTAGGTCTGCCCGATGGGGTCGCCGTTCAGGTACGCGGAGACGTACTTGATGGTCGGTTTGTAGCGGTCGCGGAACAAGGTCGCGAACGAGGCTTCGTAGCGGAACGGCCGGATCGAATCGTAGACGTCGCTCATCTGCTGGATCACGGCGCGCACCTCGACGCCGAGCTCCCAAACGTGCGGGCGGACGGCCGCCACCGTTGCGAGGTTCGCGTAGGCTTCCGTCATGAACTTGCTCGCGTCGACGCCGATGCCCGGGGCGAATTGCCAGGCGGCGCTGGCGAAAGGGTGCGTGTCGACGACGTACGCCGCTTGCATGCCGACGTTGACGAATTTTCCTTCGGGCTGATCGGTGTACTTCAGGTCTTCGACCTGATTCCTAGTCTGCTCGTGGATCCAGTAGTGCACTTTTTTGGCGCCTTTGTTGCCGACGTGGTTCAGACCCAGCGTCCCTTGCACCTTCACCTTCCGCTCGCCGAACGCCAGCACCCTCGCGTACGTGTGCGAAAGCTCCATCCAGTCGGCGTAATTCCCCGGCGGGTCTTCGTCGCGCCCTTCCGCGAACGCATGCTGAAAGGCCGGCGTCAGAAAGCGCCAGCGGAGGATCAGCTCGAAGCTCGACCCTGACCAGAGCCACAGGCGGCCGAGCTTGGCGCTCGCCGTGAGCAGCTTGTCCGTCCCGCCGGACACGTCGTTGTAGTACGGGTTGACGAAGTAACCCTCGGGAGTCAGACCGAGGCTGTTCGTCTCGCCGATCGCCCCCGAGGCGTTGGCGCGTTCCAGGTACTGGGCCGACGCGGCGGTCGACCAGAGTAGGGCCAAGCCGACGACTAGCAGCTTCATGGTGCGGCCTTTCGCGCCATCAAGTCGTTGACGTCTTCCAACTCGGCGGTGGTCAGCGCGCCGTAGCCGAGCCAGCCGAGCCAGCCGGCGCCCCAGACCGCGTTGCCTATCGTCCGGGGGACATGCTGCTCGTAGTAGTAGATGCTCACCGCCATGCCGACGACGCCGACCCAGAACCCGAGGGCCGCGCGGCTTTGATACCGCTCGATCTTGGTGAAGGACGCGGCCGACGCCGGCACGCGGCGTTCGATTTCTGGGCGCCAGGCGCTCAGCGCTTCGGTGCGCGTCTCGTGCGGCTGCATGACGTAGACTTCCGGTTCGGCGACGTTGTGCCACGACGTCCGGAGCTCCAGCGTCTGCGCCTGGGCCGGCGCGCAGAGAACGGCAAGCAGCACCGCGAGGCGGGTCATTTGATCCCCGACTTCTCGAAGTGGAAGGCGGCCGTGATCAGTTGGGAATGGGCGAACGTGCCGTCGAGCCAATAGCCTTTGAAAGCCAGGCCGAGACGCAGCCGGTCGCGCGCTAGCGACAACTGCTTCGACAGGGTCGCGGTGGACATCTTTTCCGCCCGGTAGAGCGGGTCGCCGTCCGCCGTGTAGAAGTCTTTGCTCCGCCAGCCCTCGACGGCGAGCTCGGGTCCAGGCGTCACCAGCCGGAGCTGTCCGCTCTGGCCCCAGCCGTGACGATCAAGCGACGCGTCGACCGAGCTGGTGTAACGGTTGGCGTAGCCTTCCGGTCTGACGCTGGCTTTGAATCCGGAGAAGCTCAGGACCTCGGCTTCGACTCCGAGCATGGCGACGCGGTCGTGCGTGACACCGGTGTCCGGATGCTCGTGCAGCTGCCCGCCCTGGTGCGTCCAGCGCGCCTGCTGGGTCAGCGTCAGAAAGCCGAGCTGCTGCTCGCCGAGGATGTTGGCGCTGAAGCGCTCGCCGTGCTCTTCGGTGTCGTAGAGGTCCCAGTTGATGAACGACGTGAGGGTCGCGCTGCCGTATTCCAAGCCGTCGAGGTGCGCGCGGAGGTAGTCGAGCGACGGATCGTAGAGCGGTACGACGAAGTCGTGGTGGCGTGGCAAACTGCCGAACAGCCAGTGCGAGGTGCCCGTGCCGCCCGGAAGGTACGCGAGCGTAGCCAAGGGATAGGCGCGGTCCGCGCCGTCGCCGTCGTAGGGCTTTCGGGCGACGGCGCCTAGGTAGAGGGCCAGCTCGTTCGACTCGTGGTAACCGACTCTACCCTCGACGAGATCGCCGATGATCGTTTCCCCCTGGCGGAACGGGATGTCGAAGTACTCGTAGTTGGCTACGAAAAATTCGTAACCGACGTCGACCGAAAAGGTGCCCGGCTCGGCCGGAGCGACCGCCGCTGCTGCCATCATAGCCAGCAGGCTGATGCTCACTCGTCCTCGTCCTCTTCCGCGTCGATGGCGTCGACGACGCGGCCCATCGCGCCAAGGATGTCGCGCGCCAAGACGGCGTTGCGTCCCGCCTTCTCTCCCGCCAGCACCGCGGCCCAGGCGATCAGAACCTGGCTGCGGAGCGTCGCCAGCACGGAGTTCATTCCCACCGCGCCGTGAGCGCCGATCGCGCCGGCGAGCAGGTCTCCCGAGCCGGCGCGGGCGAGCGCGGGCGTGCCCTCCGTGATCACGAAGCCCGGCGTCTTCGGATTTCCCGTGATCAGCACCGGCGTCGCGTGTTTGTAGAGCAGCGCCGAGCCGAGGCGCTCGGCCTCGGCGGCGATCTTCTTGAAGCCGGCGGGCGACAGCGGCGAGCCGTCGAACTCGAGGCCGAGCTTCGCCCACTCACCGGGATGCGGTGTCATCACCCAACGCATCGGATCGAGCGAGAGGCCTCCGAGCAGGGGGGCGACACCGTGCGTCGCGCCGGCATCGAGGCAAACGAAGCCTTCTTCCGAGGCGTAGTCGGCTAGCACGGCGAGGGCTTCGGCTTCCAACGGATTCGTCATCGAGCCGGGACCGGCCACCACCGCGCGGACTTTTCGTTCCTCGAGGAACTTTTCGAGCTTGATCGAGTTCAGACGTTCACCGTCGAACAGCGCCTCGAAGGTGATTTCCCTCGGCACGTCGCCGCGCAGCGACAGCGTCGCAGAGTCGGGCATTGCCACCGTTACCCAGCCCGCGCCCGAGCGCAGCGCCGCCATCGCGGCCAGGATCGGCGCGCCGGTCTTGCCGGCCGAGCCGCCGATGATCAGGACGTGGCCGCGGTCGTATTTGTGGGCGCTCTTCGGCAGCTCGCTCCACGGGTCGTTGAGCAGCAGCTCCCTGGCTTCGGGGAGCACGATCTGCGGGCGGTGCACGCCCAACGCTGCTTCCGAGGCTGCCGCGGGAAAACCGATGTCGACCAGGAGCACTTCGCCGCAGACGTCGCGTGCAGGCGCCAGCACGTGGGCGGGCTTCTTGCCGCCGAACGTCACGGTTAGATCGGCTTCCAGCGGGATTTCCTGCGCTTCGCCGCTGTCGGCGTCGAGACCGCTCGGCAGGTCGACGGCGACGACGGTCGCGTCTTCGATCGCGGCCGCTTCCGCGAGCGCCTGGTGTAGAGGCGAATCCTCCGCGAGCGGACCTTTGAAGCCAAGGCCCAGCACGCCGTCGATGATCACCGGTCCGGCTTTGCTGAAACGTTTAAACGCACCCTGCCGGTAAGGCTCGACGGGAATTTCCAGGGCCTTCAGC
>JAYVBB010000074.1:0-4584 GCA_043750715.1 Pseudomonadota bacterium
CCCTTGGGGCCTCGCGCAGCGATGCAGCTAAAGCGGGGGTCGAGGGGGCAGCCGCCCCCTCGTAGACCTACACGAGATCTTTTCTCCCACGCTCACTCAACCAGTCGACGATTTTCTTCACGTCCTGCGCCCGATCTTTCGGACAGACGAGAACCGCGCCTTGCGCCGCAACCACAACCATATCCGTCAGTCCAAGAGCCGCCACGAACGGCCCGTCGCTATCGACCGTCGTCCCTTTGGTCTCGATCAAACAGGCGTCCCCAAACGCCAGATTGCCCTGCGCGTCAGTAGGAAAACCCCTGCTCAACGAATCCCAGCTCCCGACGTCCTGCCACCCAACGTTCATCGGCACGACCGCGACGTTCTTACTCGTCTCCAGCACCGCGTGATCGATCGAGATCTTCGGTAATCCCCGATAGACCTCGCCCAGATCGCTGCTCCCGATCATCACGGACCGCAGCTGATCAATGGTAGGCTTCAGCACCCGTTCCAGCTCTTTCAGCAACACGCCCGTACGCCACACGAACAGGCCGGCGTTCCAATAAAACCGACCGCTCTTTACGTACTCTTCGGCGATCTTCCGCTCAGGCTTCTCGCGAAAACTCGCGACCTTCTGGCCGCCCTTCAGCGCTTCGCCCTGCTCGATATACCCGTATCCCGTCTCGGCGTACTCCGGCACCACCCCGAGGAGCGTCAAATACCCGCTCTCGGCCAAGTGCACCGCCGCCTCGATCGCTTGCAAAAATCCCGCGACGTCCCGGATCAAATGATCGGCATGCAACGATACCATCACCGGATTCGACCCGGCCGGCGCGCGCTTTTCAATTTCCAAAGCGGCAAGTGCCAATGCATTGGCCGTGTTCTTCGCCTCGGGCTCGCCGATCACGGCAGCGACCGTGCGACCGACGATCTCTTTCGTCAGCGGCAACTGATCTTTGTGCGTCACGATGAGACGCCGCTCCGGCGGGATGAACCCGTCGAGGCGCGCCAACGTGATCTCGAGCATCGTCTTGTCGGCAGGACCGATCTTCGACAGCTGCTTCGGGCGCAGGTGCCGGGACTTCGGCCAAAAGCGCGTTCCGCTTCCGCCGGCCAGGATCACTGCGTAGACGTTGTCACCGCAACTTGTAGGCATAGAGGCTTTTCAAGCCGGTCGTGTAGTAGATCGAGTTCTCGAAGAGGACCGGCGGACTGGCAAGCGACGAACCGAGCTTGTCGTGCCAAAGAATTTCGTTGGTGCGCGCGTCGAGCGCCGTGACGCGTCCGCCTGAGCCGCCGACGAAGATTTGCGTCTCGCCGGCAGTGATGTTGGTGACGGCGGCACCGGTAACCGTGCGCCAGACCTGCTTGCCGTTGTTGTCCGGATCGAGGGCGATGACTTCCCCCGAGAGCGTGCCGACGTAGTAACGGGAGCCCCGGAAGGTGGACGTCGTCAGGCCAGAGCGCTGCTCTTGCCAGACGACGCTGCGCACGGCGGAGCTCAAGTCGATCGCCGCAATCAGGCCGTCGTAGCGGCTGACGATCAGACGATTGTTGCGGACGACCATCTCGCCGACGATGTCGTGGAAGCGGGCGTCGTTGTAAGCGGGGTTGTAACGCCAAAGGAGCTTGCCCGTGTCGGCTGCGACGCCGAGCACCTCGCCGGACGAGACGCCGAAGATGACTTTGCCGTCGTAGAAGATCGGGCGGGCGCCGCCCCGGATGCTCAGGCCTTCGGGGAAGCCGCCATCGAACATCCAGAGCGTCTTGCCGGACTGGATGTCGATGGCGTAAAGCACCTGCGACGCGGTGACGACGTAAAGCGTCGTGCCGTTGAGCAGGAAAGCCCGTTCCGTGAACGAATCGAGCGGGGCCGTCCAGAGGCGCTTGCCGGTCAGCGCTTCGACTTTCACGACACGGCCGTCGCGGAAGCCCAACACCACGGCTGCGCCGAACGAGCCCGGCGGTGCCGTCATCGTGACCTTGCCGTCCAGCCACCACAGGATCTTGCGCGTCGTCATCGACATGCCGCCGACCCATTGCGGGTCAAAGGCTCCGATGAGCACCCCCGAGTTCACCACGAAGCCCGCGGTGTCGATCGGCGCCAGCGGCTTCTGGTCGTCGAGCTCGGTGTTGAGCGACATGAAGCCCAACCGGAACGGACGGCGGTCCACCGTCGACGCAGAGCCGTCGACCTCGGGGGCATTCGGCGCTTCCTGCGCCAGAGCGGGGAGCGCGAGCCAAAGGCCCAGGACGCTCGTCCAAATACGACAAGGGATCCGCGTCATGCGTACCTCAGTTGAGAAGCGCTTGAATCGAGCGCGCCTTCTGCGCTTCCGGGCTGGTCCCATGGGTCTCGATCAACGTCGTGAACGTGGCCTTGGCGTCGGCCTTGGCGTTCTTCAGAAGCTGCAGGCGACCGCGCGCCAGCAGGACTTTCGGTTTCAGGTCTTTGTCGATCACCTTGTCCAAGCCGTCGAGCTGCGTCAGCGCGGAGTCGTACTCGCCCTGCTCTTCGAGCACGCCGATCAACGCGAGGCGCGCCTGGGTCTGGTAGAACTGCGACTCGGTCGACTTCACCATCACGTTCTCGAGAATCGGGCGGGCTTCCGCCAGCTTTTCCTTCTCGAGCAGGAGCCGGGCCGCGGTCATTCCGGCCATCCAGCCTTCGGGCGTCGTTTCGTACTTCTTGTAGAAGGCGAGGAACTGCGTCGTCGATTCGGCGTGGTCGGCCTTGATCGCTTCTGCTTGCTTGGTGAGGGCGTCCTTCTCCGCCTGGTCCTTCGGGTCGACGGCCGGAGCCTTGCCGTCTTTGTCGGGCTTCGCCTTGGCGTCGAGCGCCTCGATCTTTTTCGTGATCACCAGGCGGGCGTCGCCCGCCTTGCGCTGCTCGCCTTCATAAACGACCTGGGCCTTGCCGAGCTCTTCCAGACGGGCGTCCCGGCGTTGGTTCTGCAGGTATTGGTATCCGAACCAACCTCCCGCGATCAGGGCCAGCGGCACGACCACGAATCCGAGCAGCTTGACGTTCTTCGCCGCCCAGTCGAGCCACGTCATGACCCGGACCTGGAACTGGTCCGGACCCTTGAGAGATTTGACGTGCTCTTTGTAGTTGCTGCTCATGCTCATCCTCTGTGCCGCGGGGATCTTAAAGCTAGGGAGGGGCCATGATAAAGCTGTGATAATATAATTGAAAGAACATTTTCAGTCGCGAAGGATGAGTCTTTATGGGGACTTCTAGACTCGGAAGCCTGCTGGTCGAGGAAGGTCTGCTCAGCGAGGCCGACCGCCGCACCATCAAAGGCACCTGCGGCAGTCACGGCCCCGCTTTCGCCAGAAGCATCATCGCCTTGGGCCTCCTCGACGAGGACGAGCTCGCGGCGTTCCTCGCCGAGAAGACGCCGTGGCGCGTCGCCTCGAAGGACCTTTTCTCCGACAGCGACCAGGGCGCCTGGGGCGTCGTCGACCGGCCACTGCTCGAGCGGCTCGAAGTGCTGCCTCTGAAACTCGTAGGTCATACCCTTTACGTCGCCATGGTCGACCCGCTCGACCAGGACACGATCAAGCAGCTCGCGTTCTTCTCCGGCTACAAGATCCACCCCGTGATCTCGACGCTGAGTCACATCCGCTCGAGCCTGAAAAAACTTTTGAAGAATTACGAGCCCGCGAGCTCACAGCTGGAGGAGCTGATCGCGAACCACGCGGTCGCTGCCGGCCGACGCGTGCGCCTCACCGACTTGAAACCGGGCGCGAGCAAGTCTCCCGAACCGAAGGTCGAAGCCGCCGCGGAAGCAACCGACGACTTCGAGATCGAGGACGAGCCGACGCCCGGCGCGCCGGCTTCCGCCGTCGCTCCCACGCCCGCCGCCACTTCGAGCGCGGCGCTGGAATACCCGGACTCCGTGAACGCCGCCGAATCGGGCGACCTCGACATCGAGGAGAACGATCGCCCGGCCCCCGCCGCCGTGGCTCCCGCGAACGCGCTGAGCGCCGACGATGCGGCCGAGCTCATGGGCGACGATCCCGACGGCCTCGACGGGCTGGACGATTTCGCGGACGACGCCAACGCGGATCTCAAAGGCGAAGGCGATCTGCTGGCGGATCTAGGCGACGAGCCCTTCGACAAGCCGGCTGCCGCCGCTCCCGAGAAAAAAGTTTCGTCGATGGCGGCCGCCGCCGCGGCGGACGATCTCGAGGATCTGGCGGATCTCAGCGAATTCGATCCGGACAAGGAGCTGGACGGAGGCGACGACCTCGATGCGGATCTCGGCGGCTTGCTGGCGGAAGACACCGCGGAACCGGCGACGGAAATCGCGGCCGCAGGCGAGGCCGACGCGGACGACCTGTTCGGCGACAGCGCGAAGGCTCCTCCGGGCGCCGACAACACCGAAGAGCTTGCCGACGACGACGTGTTTGGAGCGGGAGATGCCCTCGCCGGCGAAGCCGTCGCACCTACGGAAAACGACCTTTTCGGAGACGGCAACGCCGCTACGCCCTCCGACGACGACCTCAGCGACGACCTCATGGGCCTTGCGGTAGCGGAAGGCGATCCCACCGACATCGCCGTCGAGCGCGCTGAAGATCCGACGATCGAAGGAGACCTCG